>NZ_JAKDUI010000121.1 GCF_030457785.1 Psychrobacter sp.
TTTTACATCAATTATGGCTACGTCTGATGCCAGCATACTTTTTAGAACACCACCAAACTTTGAAACCCCCTATTGAATCGATAAGTAGCCTGCTTGTGAAAAGTACTTCTGTCCGGCATCTGAGCGAATATAATCCGTAAAGTCTGTCGCCATACTGGAGTCCTTGATAACAACACCGTCTTGCAAAATAGCTGGATAAGAATCAGGGTCTAAAGTGACAAATTGCTCAGGTGTGGCTTTAATAGCACCGACTTGAGATTGCGCAACCAAACCATAATCAACGTTACCCGTATGTGTGTATTGAAAGGCTTGCCCGATGTTCTCCGCTTGGATTAAGCGCTTCTGCTCATCTAATACATCATATACGTTTTGTGCTTGCAAATAGGATTTTGCCGATGCACCGTACGGCGCAAGTTCTGGATTGGCGATGGCTATTTTCGTACTGGTGTCACTCATCAGTAACGCTGTCAGTGCTGCTGGCTGCATATCACCCAAAGGTCTGGTGACACTATATAACGTCAGCTGACCGCGTGCATAACTAAAAGACTTATGAACACTAAGATCAGGTAAGTGCTCACCAGCTAGTTTGGCAGGGAATGCTTGATTGGCTGATAAATAAACATCATAAGGTGCTCCCGCTTTAATCTGCGCGTACAGTTTACCAGAAGAGGCAAAAGTCACTTCGATGTTTTTTTCAGCCAGATTATTCTCTGTTTGATAGCCATCAACGATTTCAGGCAGCACATCAAACAGATTGGCAGCAGCAGCAATACGTAGTGTTTGGTCTTGCTCTGCAGTATCAGTAGCCAATACCGGATCTGCAGCGTTTTCTTGCATACAGGCAGATAATGCCAATACTAATAAAACTAAGACAGAAGTCTTAACCATTATTACTGAGCCATTTAGAAGAGTCATTTTCATAATATTCTTGCTTCCACACTGGAATATCCGCCTTAATGGTATCCAGTATCCAGCGGCAAGCATCAAATGCGGGATAGCGATGCGCAGAGACCACGCCAACCCACACCGCCACATCGCCTATTTCCAACGCGCCTATGCGATGAATGGCGATAGCATGCGTAATCTCAAAACGCTGTTTGGCTTGTTCAATAATGGCACGTCCTTGATTGATTGCTAAGTCATCATATCCGTAGTAGGTAAGCCGATCAACGCTGGTCGCATTATTGTGATTGCGCACACGACCTTCGAAACAGACGAAGGCACCGCAGCTGTCGTTATCCAAGGTTCTTTTGAGCCTGTCTTCGTCGATAGCAATATCTAATAAAGCAAAACCATCACGCTCAGCTAATTGATATACCTCCTCAACGCTACGCTTGATGGTCATCGAATGGCTATGCACATCGTTTGTTGTAGGCACACTGTCTGTCATAGGTACGTTGTCTGTCATAGTTAACCACCCGACACTGGACTGATAAAAACCACACTGTCACCATCTTGAATCTGATCTGACCACTTAGCAAAATAATCATTGATCGCAACACGCAACTCTGACTGCGAGTGACTAAAACCATGCTTTTGACTTAAGTGCTGGTACAAGTCGGCTAAAGAAGTCGATGCGCTGACACTCACCGTTTCTTGTTGGCAGTTGGCTTCGTCAGCCAGACTAGCAAAGTATAGGACAGTGATATTCATGATTGACCCGCTATCAGACTCCGACTCGATACCACTCATAACACTCATAACACTCTCCACTCTTATCAACCTACCTAACGCCTGTCACTTATTAGCCCATTGATGCCTTAATAAACCGACACGCCCTAATTCAATTTCGTATTCACTGCTTAACTGAGATTATATTGCATCCCTAGTATGACTGTAATCTGATTTACCACCGGTTTTTTTGAGCAAATGAATATCATCAATAACAATGTCATGCGACAGTGCCTTGGTCATGTCATAAACAGTCAAACAAGCCACACTGACAGCCGTCAAAGCCTCCATTTCCACCCCTGTTTTGTGTGTGACTTTAACCGTCGCACTGACATTAATACTATGCTTCACGTCATCATATTCAAAGTTGATGGCTATCTTGTCTAATGGCAGTGGATGGCAAAGTGGGATAAGATCTTGAGTACGCTTGGCTGCCATGATTCCAGCAATATGGGCGGTCTGGGTAATACTGCCTTTCTTGGTTTGGCCGTCTGCCGCCTTAATTTTCTGATAGACCTCACTGGGAAAACGCACTTTCCCGCCTGCGGTTGCCTCTCGCGTCGTTGCAGTCTTACCACCGACGTCAACCATCGAAATGTCACCATCACTGTCTAAGTGCGATAGCGTTGCTGAATTATTCTGTTGATTACTGTTATTCATTTATCACTTCTCTTAACGATGTCTTCATGAGTCGTTTAATCCCAGACATGCACGCTCAAACTCTACGGGCGTATTGAAATTTGTCAGAGGTTGCCAGCGTGGTGACAGAGGTACGGTTTGCATCAAGGGCTTTATAAACGTCATCACTCGACGCTGTCCACTATCAATATAAGCTTTTAAAGCAGGCTCGACACTGAGCTGGTAGAGTCCTAGCAATGGGTATAAATGCTGCTCATCGGTCAAACAAATCACCTTTGTTTTGGTAGAGCCGTTGTTTTTTACTTGCAGCATCGAGGGTTGTAGTTTTTGCCACAAGTCTGTCGCGGGTATTAAACTATCGCAGCTAATAACCATAACCCAAGATAGTGAGTTATTGGTTGATGTATCTGACTTCTGAAAATCTTGCTTCTCGATACCTTGCAACTGTTGCAAGCCTGACTCAATAGCGACCAATGCGCCACCGTTTTTTATTTCTGCACTGGCACAAACCGCATCGCCACTACCGTAGTCAGCAATATAAACAACTGCGAATTGCGACTGTTGCCCACTGAAAGCCAAGTTGCTACGGAACCCTCGCCCATTATCCGCAATGAAAATAGGCGCATTTAAATCAAGTGCATGCCGTACGTGATAATCCAATAAACGCTCACCTGAAGGCAATGTAAGCGTCGCTTTTGGCGCTCCCATGCGGTTAGATGCACCACCTGCTAATATGACGATACCTGCTAAGCAGTCTAAGCTCGCCAGGCGACTATCATTATGCGTCATATAAATGTGTCATCTTTGCAAATCACTTATGAAAAAATCAGTCATGCTTCGGATTTTGTGCCATAAAGTGCGGCACGAAGTTGCACGGACGGGTACGGCTATCCAACTGCCCTTTGAGAATATCCTCCCAACCAGTACGACATGCCCCTGAAGAACCAGGTAAGCAAAAAATCCCCGTACTATTTGCCATGCCAGCAACCGCCCTCGACTGTACCGTAGACATACCAATATCGTCTTTCGATATGAGACGGAACATCTCACCAAAGCCATCTATTGTCTTATCAAATAATACGCTGACCGCTTCCGGCATACTGTCTCTAATAAAAAACCCTGTGCCGCCCGTCGTAATCACTGCATGGACATTTGGACTCGCAATCCATTGACTGATCACCGCTCTGATTTGATAGATATCATCCGTAATTAGCTGTCGGTCAGCTAATTGATGTCCTGCTTCGATTAAACTGTCTGCTAGATACTGCCCTGAAGTATCTTCAGCCAGTGTACGGCTATCAGACACAGTTAAAACGGCAATATTTAGTGGGATAAATGATGCAGGAGACTTACTCATAGATAGTCCTTAAAAAATATCAAATTCGGCGAAAATAATGGGGCTTGTTGAAATAAATAAGCTGCCGTCAAAAAAAGTATGCAGGTACCATTGAGATGGTGACAAATCGTTTATCTATTAGGGTCTGTCCTCAACTCAATCGATAGTCGTCTAAACGAAAAAAAACACCTTAACCACCAATGATTGATAGATTGTGCATAATTCCGCTATTGGCATCATGTAAATGATGATGCTCAGGCTTAATCGGCATAAAGCTGTGCAATGTACTCACCAAGCCTTCAACATCGTTTGACTGTAAATGTTGGCGAATATCGTAATTACCTTGATCAAATAGGCACAAATGAACCTTACCTTGACTGCTTACTCGCAAACGGTTGCAGCTATAACAAAAATGCGCGGCATAAGGAGCAATCATACCAATACGGCCAAGATGCTCTGGATGGCTGTACTCTACCGCTGGACCATCGCTACTACCACGCTCATGCGGCTGCCAACCATGCTCTAATAGATAGTCAATAATAACATCAGACTGTGCATGCTGAGCAAAGAACAAGTCACTGTTGTCACTGGTCTGCATAAATTCAATGAAACGATAAGTGACAGGTCGGTCTTTGACGTAATCAATCGCTGCCATCAGGTTTTCAAAGGCTGTCTCTGTCATCAAGATACTATTTATCTTAAGTTTTATGTCTGTGGTATTGAGCAGAGTATCCATATCAGCCAATAACTGAGGCAAGCTGTCAAACCCCGTCATTTTATGAAAGGTAGCAGCGTCAAAACTATCCATACTGATATTGAGCTGATCTAAACCAGCGTCCTGCCAACTGGATAAATGCTTACCAAGCTTGTAACCATTACTGGTCATAGCAACGGTTTCAATACCCTTTGTCTGTTTGATCGTGCGAATAATCTCGACGAGGTCACGACGTATGGACGGCTCACCGCCGGTGATTCTGACTTTTTTTGTACCGACTTGGGCAAAACCACGAATAAGTGCTGCAATCTCAGAAAGACTTAACTCATCATCAGGGCGTTTGCCTTGATAACCATTTGGCAGACAGTATTCACAACGAAAGTTGCAGAAATCTGTAATAGACAGGCGTAGGTAAGTCAATCGACGGGCAAAACCGTCGGTTAGAGGCTGATAGTTTTCGTTAGCATCATCGACAGGCGCAGTGACAGACGATAGCCTATCACTATCAAACGTAGCAGGTTCTAGGTCTGCGCTGGGCGAATATATCTGTACATCGCCGCTTTTGATACTGTCATCTTTCATATGTTACTGCCATTAGTATTGCTTTAATCGGTACCACTATAAACCATCCATCCTCACGCTCAAAGAAACCCAGCACTGCTAAAATAACAGCATGGATGCCTGAAGGCTGACACCGAAGGATTGATGTCTAAAGATTGGCACCTAAGGGTACAGCGTCGTAAGGTGATGGTTTCTTTCGGAAGACTCTGTAAGCATAACTTTTTATTAAATCGGGCTTGTGTCACCATACCCGTTTATACACACAGCCAAGGAAACGGCTGTACTGTGACCAAGCTATTCGCTTGTACATTGCTACTGTCTTTATCTAAGACAATAAAACAATTGGCACGACTCAGCTGTTTTATTCTGTGTGATTGCTGACTTGGTAAGCAGTCAACTTGATAGCTACCGACTTCATTTTGCGATAAAACCCCACGCTGAAAATCTTTGCGGCCAACTGATTTTTTTACATCATTCATCAATGTGGCTTTGATATTGAGTGGCATAGGTTGCTCTGACGCATCAGTACCAGACATCTGCCACAATGCCGGTATCACAAACTGTAACGCGCCAACGACCGTTGATAGTGGATTACCTGGCAAGCCAAAATACAACACTGTCTTTTCGACACCTTTATTCAACTCACCAAACACGAAAGGCTTACCCGGCTTCATTGCCACTTTATAGTGGTTAATCTGCCCAAGCTGCGCTATGACCTCAGTCAGAAAATCATAGTCCCCGACTGACACACCCGCTGTAGATACCAGTACGTCACATTCTTGCATAGCTCGATTCACAACAGTTGTTGTCTGCGCTAAGTCATCAGGAATGATACCAAAATCGCGAATCGTAATCGGCAAATCAGACAGCAGGCTTTTGAGCGTTGGGGTGTTGGAGTTATATATCTGCGCCAGACTCGTCAGTTCGTCTTCAACAGCAACAAGCTCATCGCCAGTCGCTAGCAACCCTACCGTCAGTGGTTCAAATACGCTCACTTGGCTCACACCTAGGTTTGCCAGTAAGCTGATATCCGCAGAATTAATGCGTTTGCCTATATTTAAGACCGTTTCACCTGATTCGATCTCCTCTCCCTGTTTGCGAAGATTGCTGCCTTTTTGTGCCGCTTGTATGAGTGTGATGGCATAAGTTTGAGACTTATCCAACGTGGATTTTATATCAGAAAAGTTCGTGTTTTCTTGCATAATGACAGTATCACAGTCATCCGGCACGACCGCACCAGTAAAGATACGCACGCCCTGCCCAGCTGTCAGCTTACCAGTGTAGGCACTGCCCGCCTGCGACTCACCAACGATATCAATAGTGCTATCTTTCGATAGCTCACTAACTTGCGCAATCGCATAGCCATCCATCGCTGATAGATTTTGTCTTGGCACATCAAAAGGCGAGCAAATATCTTGCGCCAGTATTTGATTACCACTATCTAATAACTGACAAGAACTGGTGCTTCTTTTCTGTAGGGCAAAATCATCGCTATTATAACTGTCTATACGTCGTTTTATTGCTGACTGCAACTCTTCCATGGTAATCATAACGGTATTCTCTTCTCTAACACACCCTTCTCTGAGCAGGCATCATGTTATCTTTCATTACTTTAACTATAAACAATTTGCACACATTTCGATACCATAGTTTGACAACTCACTTCCCTTTTAGCAAACCAGCCATAACTTAGCGCAAAAAAAGCACCTAATTAGGTGCTTTTATTATAGATAAACACGACATACTTTCTTTGATATAGCTACTTGGAAGTATCTGTATTTGCATATGGTAATAAAAATGAGAGCATGTCTGAGTTGTCACCCTTCTTCATCGTCACTCTCGTGATAATAAGCAAAAATGCTGGCTAAACACATTGATAAGTTTACCAACTTCAAAGACAATAACTACCAAAAATAAACGTGATCAGTCTACTTCACCAAGATGCCAACGAAGATGCACTACGCTGAGTAATAAAGCCATCTGCTATTTGACCATTATCTGCTTGCCAGCGCTGGAAAGCCTTACGAGTGTTAGTACCAACGATACCGTCTGTGCCTTTAGTATCATAGCCTGCATTGGTCAAACGACGTTGTAAATTACGCACTTGTACTGTCGACAACGGACGTTCGTAGCGCGGCCACTCCTTGTTCAAACCACCTTGCCCAGCAAGTGCTTTGCCCAACAAACTCACGCCTAATGCATAGCTTGATGAGTTGTTATACACTTTTATCACATCGAAGTTTGGGCTCAGCAATAATGCTGGACCATCTTTGCCAGCAGGTAACCATAGCTCCATTTGCGTGTCAGCATCTAGATAGACATCGTCGATAGTATCGATGCCGAGTGCCGCCCATCTAGCAGCTGATTGCTTGCTACCAACGACTGAGTAATCAAAAGACGTTGGGACAGTTGCTTCATAAAAAGGTGCTAAGCCACGAACCCAACCTGAGTTGCTCAAATAGTTGGCAGTAGACGCCAAGGCATCGCTCGTCGCCCATGGATTACGATGACCATTACCGTCACCATCTACGCCTTGCTCAAGCCATGTGGCAGGGATAAACTGCGTTTGCCCCATACCGCCTGCCCACGAACCATCAAGCTGTGACCATGATAGATCACCACGTTGTAATAACGTCGCGAGTGACAACAACTGACTTTCGGCAAACTCTTGACGACGACCATCATAAGCGAGACTGGCAAGCGAGCTTGGTATACTACTGCTTCCGGTCACTGCACCGTATGACGACTCCATACCCCAGATGGCGGCGATAATCTCATCATCAACACCGTAACGAGACTCTAGCTGCGACAAAAAGCTACGCTGCTCTGCAAACTTACGCTTACCTGTACTCACTCGACCATCTGATACCGCAGAATCCACATACTCCCATGGCATCTTAGAAAACTCAGGCTGACCTGAGTCTAGCGAAATAACTTGCTGATTTAGAGAAGCCATATTAAGCAAGCGCTGGATAGTCTGCGCATCATAACCTGAAGCCATCGACCGCGACGAAAAGTCCGACTTCCAATCATAGAAAGTATTATAGCTTGGCTTTGCGACCGGTTGTGGCTGCGGCTGTGGTTTTGGGGTTGGTCGTGTTTCTGGCTGCGGTGTTGGCTTTACCTGAATGGTTTGGGTCTGAGTAATCTCCACATTGCCTTGACGCACAGGTTTTTGTGTTGTTTGTTGGCTCGCACAGCCAGCCATAACCAATGCAGGCACAAGAGCGATATATCTTTTTTTGAAAATCATAAAATTTCTCAGGTATGTACTTTAAGGTATGAATAGTTAACTTAACCCCAGTTCGGGATAAGCGCTCAAAAAAAAGATAAAAAAGAAGTCCAAAGTT
>NZ_JAKDUI010000122.1 GCF_030457785.1 Psychrobacter sp.
TTAGTGAGGTGCTCTTCTTTTTTCAATCACTTTCGAAGTTGAGAGTGGGGTAATAACTACTCCTTGTTTATATTTTTATAATCGAAATAATATCCTATCTCTACAAGCCATAAAACATTTAGTTTTGCTTAAGTATGATTTGTTCAGCAAGTGTGACAAGATCTGAGGCCATAAAATTCGGTGTCGGGACATTGGATGCAGGCAGCATGGCATTATAAGGACGCTTGAGAAATGCGCCTTGGCAACCAGCCGCTTGAGCACCTATCGCATCCCAAAGATGAGAAGCAATGAGGCATAACTCTGATGTTTCAACAGACATCTCCTTGGCGACCATTTGATAAGTCTCAGGTGCGGGTTTGAATTTTCCGACAGCTTCTATACTGAATTGCTGCTCAAAGAACTGGCTGATACCTGCCTTTTCAAGTGGTGTGGGAGAAGTACTGCTCGCTGAATTGGTCAATGTCGCCAGTCGAAACCCTGCATCACGTAGCTTGGTCAATGCAGGTATGACATCGGGATGAGCAGGCATTTTTCCCATGAGTGTTTTGAGTTCTGTAATATCGTCATCTGTCAGCGTCACCTGATGGATATCAGCAGTCATTTGTAAAGCGCCAACACCAAGTTCACCGAATGGCGTATAAAGTCCGGATAACGTCATGGTTTGCGAGTAGAGCACCAGTTGTGCAAACCATTCTCGTAACATCAGTTCATCGCCGAATAGACGAATAAACAAAGGGCTGAGGGTGTCGATATCTAATAGCGTCTCATTGACATCAAAGACGACGATGGAGGGAGATGGCTGAGCGGACATAAAGGCTCCTTTTACTAAAGTCTACGAGTGGCTATTTAGCAAATAATGAGTTGGTAAATGATAGCCTGATAAGTGATTAAGAGCCAACACAACCTAAATGCTAGGCTAGCGGTTGAACTAAGGTCGTAATCAACATTCCAAACTATGGTTATAGTAAGAGTATGACTACGATAAGAGACAGTGTGGTGGCGTATATGTTAAGTTTTTGTTATTTCCGAAGGTGTCAGTATTGATAATTTAGGAGTTAGCGCTGACCATAGAGAGTTTGTATTGACCATCAGTAGAACAATTGAAAGGATATAAAAAGTAATATATTATTTTGCATGACAGTAATATCTACTGGACCTACACTCTCAAAAAATGATATATAGTTGTGACGCAAAGAAGGTTTCGCTGCTAATCCACAATTTTTTAGCACAAATGCAGTTTGCTTCTTTAGTGTCACGAACTTCTGTATACCGTACTGTATATAGATTATTCAAACTTTACGTCAACGTTTGCACGCTCATTGCCGTACAATGCAATGTCGGTGTAGACAAGTACGTCTACCATTTTTTATGTTAAGGAAGATACATGAGCATCAGTCAGGCTATCGAAAAAGTCGAAGCACGTTATTCCCACCAACCTGAGTTTGTACAAGCCGTAAAAGAAGTGGCGTCGACCATCGCGCCTTTGTACGATGCTCATCCTGAATATCAACAAATGAAGATATTTGAGCGTCTGGTGGAGCCTGATCGTATCATTTGCTTTCGTATAAACTGGGAAGATGATCAAGGCGAAGTACAAGTCAATCGTGGCTGGCGTGTTCAGTTTAGTAATGCTCTTGGTCCTTATAAGGGTGGTGTTCGTTTCCACCCTACGGTTACGCAGTCGGTTTTGAAGTTTTTGGGTTTTGAACAAATATTCAAAAATGCGCTAACAGGTCTACCGATGGGTGGTGGTAAAGGTGGTGCTGATTTTGACCCAAAAGGTAAATCTGACAGTGAGATTCGCCGCTTTTGTTATGCCTTTATGCGTGAGCTGCATCACTATGTCAGCAAAGACATCGATGTACCGGCTGGTGACATCGGCGTGGGTGGCCGTGAGGTTAGCTATATGTTTGCCATGTACAAAAACTTAACGCGCGAATACGGTGGTGTATTGACAGGCAAAGGTGTTGGTTTCGGTGGTAGTTTGATGCGCACAGAAGCCACGGGTTACGGTGCAGTATATTTCTTAGAAAACATGCTAACAGCACAGAATGAAAGTATCGAAGGTAAGAAAGTACTGATTTCTGGTGCGGGTAATGTCTCTTTGCACGCTGCTGAAAAAGCCACGATGTTGGGCGCTAGTGTGGTGACGGTTTCTGACTCTCAAGGGACTTTGTATGATGAAGCAGGGCTGAATCAAGAAAAGATTGATTGGCTCAAAGCGCAAAAAGCAAAAAGTAAACCATTGGCAGAGTATGTTGATGTGTATGGGGGAGAGTGGTTTGCGAAGCAAAAACCATGGCACATCAAAGGCGATATCGCCATCCCATCAGCAACGCAAAATGAAGTCAATGGAGAAGACGCCAAGTTGATGGTCGAAAACGGGATTAAGTATGTGGTCGAAGGTGCCAACATGCCATTGACGGCTGACGCGGTCGATCATATTCGTGTGCATCGCGTGCACTATGCGCCAGGGAAAGCCGCTAATGCTGGTGGTGTCGCTGTCTCTGCACTTGAGATGTCACAAAACTCAGTGCGTCAGTACAAGACGTTTGAGCAAATTGATGACCGTTTAAAAAGTATCATGAAAAACATCCATGATTCTGCAGCGGATGCATCAAACCAGTATGATAAAACTGATAAGGGTTATATCGATTATATGGCTGGTGCCAATCTTGTGGGCTTTAAGCGTGTTGCTGATGCCTTAATTGCTTATGGCATCTTGAACTAGCGACGGGCATCAATCGATCATTTAGTAATTGTGATTGCTTCTGATATTCTCTAAACATCACTCTACACGCCGACTCTATATCTTATAGAGTCGGCGATTTTGGTGATGCAAAAATGATTATCCGCTGATCTGTCGATTGATAGTTAGGTTGATAGTCAGATAGTCATCCCTTGTCAAGATATTGGGGCGTATCCTTAATTCAATCGATATTCATCTAAATGGGTTAAAAATGGCTAAATGTTGCCAAACAGCGTCAAATAGCTAACTAGTATCTCGATATTATCTGTGCTATTTTCCTTGTTTGACTGCCATTTACCTCATTTTTACTACCATTTTTAAAATGAGGACACGCCCTAGTAATGAACCTACAAACTCTCAAACTACAAAAATTACCACAGTGTTTTTTATCACAAGTATTACAGATATGACAGTCCTTTTCAGGCTGCCATATTCAAGTACAGAACACTTACAGTTAGCATTATTTTTTGCTTTGGCCTACATTAGTCGTACATTACGCAACTTTTTTGTCTCAAACCCATCTCCGTGTACTTGTATCATATAAGGCATTTATTTACAGAGATACATTCCACCATAACCTGAGGGAGAAACTCATGGGAAACACCTTTACGAAATTTAAGCTAACGGCATTAGGTGCATGTTTAACCACGGCTTTAGCGGTTGGTGCAGTGAGTACCACGGTTAGTGCATCTGACCATTCTAATGAAGTACGTGCCGCTCAAGCTGCCAAAATCAGCCTGCAGCAAGCCATCACGACAGCCAGCAGAGATGCCTCTGGTATCTTAGTTAGCGCCGACTTCGATGACGATGATGACCGCAGAAGCAACAGCGGTGTGTATGAGTTAGAGTTCCAAAACGATAGTACAAGCTATGAGTTCACGGTCGACGCGACTACTGGTCAAATTGTTGAGTCTGAATCTGAGCGTTTAGACAGAGATGATATTGAGGAATACAACGTCCAACAGCAAGCAAAAATAAAGGCTGTAGATGCTATTGAGATTGCCGAGAAACACAGCAATGGCCGAGTATTAGACATTGAGTTTGAGGATGATAATATAAGCCGCGCAGACCATTACGAAGTTAAAATCCTTAAAGATAGCAAGATCAGTCAGCTACATATTGACGCAAACACTGGCGCTGTAAACTAGAGATACTGTGAATCAGTAGCAAATTTCGATTTATAAACAGACTGTTCGATTATGATTTCGCTAGTGGTTTGTAATACTCACTACAAGCCACCAGCGATGTAAATAGCCGGAAGGACAGTTGCTGATTTTGGTGTTCCGAGATTCTGATGTTGATATTTCGGTTTCTATGACAGATACCTTATGGTAATGCTTGCTAGTATCGCCGGAGGGTGTTTTTTTGTTTATGCAGTTTTATTTATGCGGTGTGGTTTTAGGCACGCCCTTAGTCTATCCATTGAAATCAGGCTTGGGCTCGAGTGTTGTTTTTCTGAATAAAACAAACCTTCTCAGCTTGGGTTCTTGGCAGGTGTGAGCTGTCTGCACCACAGTCTATTGAGGGCTGCTTTATCCATTGTATTTGTTCCTCTACCAACGCGGCTTGCGTTTCCTCTCCATACAAGCGTTCGACTTCCTGTCGTACAGTACTGTAGCTATCGTTTAATTGTTGATCAGAGTCATTATAGATACTGTCGACCAGACTGGCTTGTGATACTAATGGCAGATAGGAGGTATTTCCTTTGTAGGAAAAGGTAGAGCTATTTGTTGTCTGCTTACTAGCCACGTGTATTTTATTGTTCGATGAATCTATAAATCCGTTGAGATCCTTTCCTGAAAAAGTATAACCCTGAAAGGCACAGGGGGTCGTACCATCATCACATGTACTATGCTTGGTTTGAGTAGGATAAGTCTTGACCTCGTAGGGTGATTTATCGGACCTTTGACCAAGTAATTTGGTTTGTAACATACGCCCCAAATCAGGTGCGACTAGTACCATGTTATCGCAAGTGACATGGCCTTCTTCACAGCCTCGGTAGAGGTTCAAGCGTTGACCGTCAACGTCCATTCCTAAGATAAAATTTGCCTTTTCAGGTTCCAAGGTGAGGCTTGGCTGTGCAGGTGTCCTTGCCGATGCGAACGAGGCAACTAGCATCAAACCAGAAAATAAGAGTATCGGTCTCAATAGGCGAGATGTATGTAAGTCTGTGCAAAACATAATGGCTTCATTACTGCAATAAAAAATTGGTTAACAGTCGTTTAGCACCTTCAGTGGCGAAAGATTCGGGGTGAAACTGTACGCCTTGAATGGGGTAGTCTTTATGCCTTAACCCCATAATTTCTTCGCCTGCTAGCGCCGACTCAGTCAAGCTATACGCATCATGAGCACCGTTAGCGACAACGGAGGTGACAGCCAAGCATTCTGGCAGGGTATCTGCTTTTACCATCAATGAGTGATAGCGCATGATTTCGATGGATTGTGGTAGTCCTTGATATAGACTTGCGCTATCGTGACGAATGGCTGACACCTTGCCATGCATTGGCACATGAGAAAGTATAACGTCTCCACCAAATACATGTGCGATGCCTTGCATTCCTAGGCAGACCCCCAGTAATGGAGTTGTCTTTCCCATCACCTCAATGACTTCTGCACAAATTCCGAAGTATGCAGGATCATCAGGTGCACCAGGACCAGGTGAAATGATGATTCGGTCAAGATTCATTGCTTTTACATCGGCTAAGGTAATCTCATTATTACGTTTTACAATAACATTCGCTTCGATGTCACCGTCCATCGTCTGCAAAATCTCCCCGACATATTGGTAAAGATTAAAGGTAAACGAGTCGTAGTTGTCGATAATTAAAACATTCATGGGGCATAAACTCTTTGGTAAAAGTATTTAGGGCGTGTTGTCGATCTGAACACTAAAGGCTATATGGGCTAAAAAAGCCCAAATCTTCGTTAAAATTTGTCAAATAGATGGTTAGTTTACGGGGTCATGAAGCTGTTTAAGACTACTTTCATGGCAGATAGCTTGCGCTGGATTTCTAAGTACTCATCAGCAGGATTGGAGTCATAGACATTGCCGCCACAAGTTTGGGCATAGGCGGACTCACCATTGATAAACAAACTGCGGATGGGGATGGCAAAGATACAGTCGCCATTGAAGTTAAATGAGCCAAGCGCACCACCATAAGCGCCGCGACCATCCGGCTCTAGCTCATTAATCACTTTGATGGCTTCAACTTTTGGTGCGCCAGATAAAGTACCAGCTGGAAAATTACTGGCGAGTGCGCTAAACATATCTTGATTGGGATGTAAGATGCCGACAATCTCAGACGATATATGTTGGACGTGTGAGAAACGTTTGATATCCATGAGATTACGTACTTTTACCGTCCCGAATCGTGCGACGCGGCCGATATCATTACGATGTAAGTCGACCAGCATATTATGCTCAGCGATTTCTTTTGGGTCGTTTAGTAATGCTCTGGCAAGCTGGCGATCCTCGATGACGTCGGTGCCGCGTTTGGCTGTGCCGGCGAGTGGGTAGGTTTCCATTTCACCTTGACGCAAGCGAAACAATAGCTCTGGTGAAGCCCCAATGATGCACTGCTGAGCAAACTTCATAAAGTACATATGTGGAGACGGGTTGACCGCTCGCAGCTTTTCATACACTGGCATTTTATCGCCAACGATACGATATTTAGATTTAAACCCAACCTCACATTGGAAAACACGCCCCGAGACGATATCTTCTTTCACTTGCATAACGGCGTTGGCGTGTTGCTCTTGACTCATACCATCGCCTAAAAATGCTACTTTAGGTGGCTCATAATCTGGAATGGGGGCGTTGAGTAAGGCTTTGATTTTTTCGATACGATTGTCTTGCTGCTCAGTTGGGTAATAAAAATAGAAAATCTCACCGGTCATTTTATCGAGCGTCAAACCATCTAGGTACACCCCAAACTTGAACGGTTCAAAGTCGTCACTTGGTTTTGCATTGAGACTGGGTTCAAAAAAATTGACACTGTCATAGCCCAAGTAACCGACCAAACCACCACTTTGGTCACGAGCAATCACATGCTGTGGCGTCATCTCTCGTAACAGTTGATAAGGGTTGTCAGTCGTATAATGACTGGTTTCTGCTGTTTTATTATCGGTGACTGCCAACGTCGTGCGGTCGATAGCGGCGATGGTCATGATAGGATCAAAACCAATGGCATGGTGCCGAGAAATATGGCTGTCATCGCCCAAAGACTCGAGTAAATAGCAGGTTTCAAACACGCCTTCAATACGTTTAAATAATTCAAAAAAATCAATGTCTTGGGTGAGTTTTATGCGCTGCGGTTTGCTGGGTATATCAATAGGATTCGGCAAGCTGTGCTGTGGCGTAGTAGGGGTCATAACAGGGTCCAAAATAGTTCGGTATTTATCCAAAAAAATAATATAAATCGAAGTCGTAATGCTGGGATTATTTGGTGTTTTTTCTGTGAGTGTGCAACAAATCGCTGACATCGTGAGCTTGCTGTGCTTTGGCACCGCGTGAGACAGTAGCAATCCCAACACCTAACTGCTCAGATATTTCACGCTGAGTCACACCTTGCGCCAACAGATCAAAAATCCGGATACGGTTGGCAATCTCATGTTGCTCTTTTTCCGTCAATAATGCGCTGAGTAGCATGTCGATATCAGCAGTGTCATTACAGTTGGCTAAGTGCTTCAATAAACTGTGATAGGGGTCGGTAGTCATAGTATTTCATCTAAGTAAAATGCTTGAGCGTTAATTTGTTTCATTATTCTAGTACAGTAGTACGTAGAATGCAAGTGTTGCCTTCTCAATCAGTGCCATTTTCAGTTGATGCGATATTATAGTTTACCAAATATAAAAGACCAGCTAGTTGTGATTAGCTGGTCTTTATAACACTGCTGCCACACGCAAAAAACAAGAAGTGCGCTTAGCTACTTATCCATAATAAACAGCTAAGCTTGTTCTACTGAAATCTCAATCTGCACTTGCCAATCTTCTATATTTAGCTCGTAGCAATTATTGCCTTCGCCATTAATACGGTCAACGACCAAAAAGTCCGAGTCGCAACCAATTGCGAGTAAAGGATGATGCCATACGTTGGCGTCATATTGGATGCCTTGATGTGACTTAGCATAAAAGACTGTCAAGTCATCTGCGGACTGTGGTGGTTCGCCGGCAGGCGCTACCACGACGACATAGTCCTGAGCATTCATCGAAAAAAATGCTTGTGTACCAAACGGATGATACTCCATCACTGATAAGGCAATCGGAATGTCACGTTTTTTGGCACGAAATATACTCATTCCCACATTACCACCATCGAGCTTTGCTTCAGCGATGGCATGATGGCGACATGCATAGCCTTTATTGATGTAGTAGCAATTTTCAGACGTTTGCTCATCTTTATCATACGGCTCGATCACCTTGCCATATGGAGCAAAATCCGCTTTTGTCAGAGGCTTGGCAACGATCGTAGTCTTCATAAGCGTACTCATGACTTTA
>NZ_JAKDUI010000123.1 GCF_030457785.1 Psychrobacter sp.
TAGTACTCGCTAGCATGGTAAGCCAACTCTAGAAAAATGCAACACCGCTAAATGCAACACCACTATTTGACCTATATCCGTCAACCGCGGCCGTTTGTCTGTCAAAAGTGAGCTCATAGCTTAGACATTTTTTGCAGACAATTCAATTAAATGACGACTATCCTGTAGGCATGGTACTTTAAGCTTAATCGTCTTAATATGCCAGCTACCATCCAATGCTTGTAATTCTTCGTCACTTGGCGCCTTGCCTTTCATCGCACATAAAAAACCATTGTCCGCCAGTCTCGGCGCTGCCACTTCGACAAAATCTATCAAACTGGCAAACGCTCTAGAAGTCACCACATCGTAGCTGGCTTCATGTGCCTCGATACGAGAGGCAATTGGCTGCATATTATGCAATCCAAGCTCACTGCTTATTTGTTTGATAAAGCGAATCTTCTTTTGGTTACTATCCAGTGCGGTACACTGACGCTCAGGCTGACAAATAGCAATAATAACTGCTGGCAAACCCGCACCAGTACCGATATCCAACAAAGTCCCTGGTGGTAGATGCGTTATGACGGCTAAGCAATCAATCACATGCTTAATCAATGCCTCTTCAGGGTTAGTAATGGCGGTCAGATTATACGCTTTATTCCACAATAAAAGCTGGTCTAAGTATAATAATAATGTACGCTGCTGCGTCCCACTGACAGACAGACCCAAATCATTGATTGCTTTGGCTAAGGTGTTCGCCAGTGCGGGCAACTGTGATCCAAGCTTTACAAATCCAGTTGGGTCAATACGTAACTCACGTTTATGGGCAGACGATGAAGACGGGTTGATGGAAGCTGACATACGACAAGTTATCCAGTTTTGACATGAGAACCTTGCATTTTATCATGCAGCCTGCCCGTTGAATAGTTACAGATTGCACCAATATGAAACATCCTACACGCTCCGTGCTTATGATATGAGACTATTGTGCCTGGACGATATCAAGCTCACGGATTATTATATTTATGCTTACTATTCATACAGGGTCGTTGATACTCAACCACCTATCCAAGTATGAGACAAAACGGTCATGAATGACTTCTTTAAAATGTAACTGTTTTTTCTGACTATACCTTGACCATATCTTGTAAGATAACACTGCTGATTATAAATAACCCAAAACAAGCACAGAGATAAATAACAAAAAAACCTTTTAGCTATCACATATTTTTGAAACAACCACTCAATTATCTCAGCACATGACCACAACCTTATATTTATCAAACCCAAACTATTAAACTTGAACTATTAAACTCAAAAGCTCTCTAATAAAAATCACCAAATAAGATATTTACCATATGGCAACACCTACTACTGAAATGACAGAGACGTTGGGCAAAAAACCTGAACACACTCCGGAACAAAACCCAAAACCTAAACTGGAGTGTAAATCAGAACCTAATAAGCAAACAGAACCAAAGACACCCTGCCCACTCTTTATAGAGACCAAGCAGCGCTGCCTTGTAAACGCTGAACAACTAAAACGCTATAGCATACCTCAGGAGCTACCGACAGACACGCGTACAGCACCAGATCTGGACATCGGCTTTGGACAGCAACGCGCGCTAAAAGCTTTGGAAACTGCTTTTAATATTAAAGCCAGTGGCTACCATGTATTCGCTGCTGGCGAAAACGGCTTGGGCAAACGTACTGTTATTAGCCGCTTATTGAAACGGACAGCTGCAGACGCGCCGACGCCAGATGATTGGGTTTACGTACACAACTTTACCGATCCACGCACTCCACTCGCATTGCGTCTGCCTGCCGGTCAAGCTTTACTATTACAGCAGCAGGTCAACCATCTATGGCAACAAGCCAAAAAACGATTGAACCAACGCTTTCGTAGTGATCAATACCAAAGTAAAATTGAAGCCATCAAAAACGACACTCATCAAAAAGAAAGCCATGCTTACGACGTGCTAAATGCTGAAGGTAAGCAATATGACTTAACACTGACGTTTCGCTCCTTTGACAACAAAGCAATGTTCGTACATCCCAGCAAACTAGCGACTGAAAACGGCAATGAGACTGACAACAACCCAACTGACAGCCACTCAAACACCTCATCAACACGCAAACACACCAGTACCTCTAATACTGATGACACTCATGGTCACAAAGATAGCAAAACTGACTATAGCCATAACCATGACTATTCTGAGCACCCTAATACTGAATACGACCGCAGTGGGTACGAATCTGAGCTGAATAACTTCATCAAAAAAAATCACATGCAAAAACGCTTGAGTCAGCTAACCATCGCCTTAGAGCAATTAGAGGACGAAGCCAATGACGCCATAGAAACCTTACATCGAGATATTGCACGTCGTGCATTGCAGCCTTTGTTTGCACCGCTTTATGAGCAGTTTTCCGCCCTCCCGCAAATCATTGATTATCTTAAATCAGTATTTGCCGACATGGTTACTCATGTCGAACGTATCGTCAATGGCGATGATGAAGAGTTTGTGACGGCAGTATTGGCCACCATACCGAGTCGCTACGCTGTGAATGTCATCGTCAGTCACTCGCCAGACAGCGGCGTACCTGTCATTTTTGAAGACATGCCAACTCACTTAAACCTATTAGGTCACGTGGAGCAAATTACCCAACTAGGCACAGTAACGACCGACGTCAGTATGATACGTGCCGGTGCCTTACATCGCGCCAACGGTGGCTATTTACTATTAGAAGCCAGCCACTTACTTGAACACCCATATGCATGGCAGGGGCTCAAGCGAGCATTGCAATCACGCAAAATCAAACTCTCGAGCCTAGAACAAATGATAACTTTGACAGGCAGTTTGTCACTGGCACCTGCCCCCATTGACCTTGATGTAAAAGTGATTTTGCTTGGTGAGGCCGATTTATATTATGAACTATTAGAGCTTGAGCCTGAGTTTGATGCGGTCTTTAAGGTTCGTGCCGACTTTCACGATGACGTAGTCCGTACGAAAGAGCACGAGCTGGTGTTGGTAGCAAAAATGGCCGATATCATTGATTATGCCAAGCTATATCCATTTGATAATAGCGCACAAGCCACTTTGCTTGAACACTTGAGCCTGCAAGCGGAAGACCAAAATCGCTTGAGCCTGCACAGTGACTTGCTGATTAAGTTATTGCATGAATCCAACCGTCATGCGGTTATAAACGAAAAAAATATCGTCGATGCCCATGATGTCATCCAAGCCATTGATGATATGGAAGAGCGCTCGGGATACCTGCGTGACCTGTATTGGGATGAAATCAAAAGTGGTCAGCAACTTATCCAAACCAAAGGGTACGCTGTAGGACAAATCAACGCCCTAACTGTCGTCAGCTATGCTGATAGTGAGTTCGGCTTACCAGCTCGCTTAACTGCTGTCATCCAACCAAATATCGGTAACGGGGAAGTTCTCGATATCGAACGAGATGTAGATTTGGGTGGTAGCTTACACGCCAAAGGCATGCTGATCATGACCAGCTATTTACGTTCATTATTTAGTCAGCATCACAATTTAAACTTCAGCGCATCACTCGCCTTTGAGCAAAGCTACGCGCATATTGATGGCGATAGTGCCACCCTCAGCGAAGCCTGTGCCCTACTCTCCGCCTTAGCTGATGTACCTATCAACCAATCGTTTTCGATCACTGGCTCTATGAATCAGCTAGGAGAAGTACAAGCGGTCGGCGGTATTAACGCCAAAATCGCAGGATTTTTTGATGCTTGCCGCGAGCAAGACCTGACTGGACAGCAAGGCGTGGTCATCCCAATGGCAAATGTCAAACAACTCATGCTGCGCGATGATATCATTGCCGCCGTCAAAGCCGACACCTTTCATATCTATGGCGTACAAACATTGAGTGAAGCATTGACTCTGATGACTGGTCTGCCCATCGACACCGTCAACAAAAAGGGACGCTACCGTAAAAACACCTTGTTTGGTAAGATTTTGGGCCGTTTGATGTTGTGGGATGAAAACCAAAACGGTCATGATGATCTCGACGAAAAAGACCAATCAGACAAAGAACCATCACAGAAAACGTCGTCCGATAGAGCAAGCACGCAGAAAGACAAAAAAAGACGCAAAGCAAAACGTCAAAAAAAGAAAGAAGATAGAGAAAAGAAAAAAGATAAAGAAAAAAAGAAACGCAAACAGGAAGAAGAAAGTAATGATGACGTCGCGATTGAAAATGCAGAAAACATCGATTAAATAGTTCGATTAAGTGGATCGATTGAATTGAGGACACGCCCTAGACCCTATGATGCTTTTCTGCGATGATAAATGGCTTTCGCTACGTTAACTTGCACTCCGTTAATAGGTATAATATCCATCTTTGGCTTTATTCTTGTGACTCTATATAATATAGGTTATCTCTTCATGACTACACATCGTAAGACCACCGACGATCAGCCAGACACCGATGGGCAGGCGTCCACGCTATCAACTCCTGATGCCGAGCCTGTAGAGATTAACAACCCTAACGGTCATGGGGCGGCTACCACTGCACGCCAGTGGCAAGTACTGTCACAGCTACAGCGTAATCGCTGGGTAGGAACAACTCATATCTACGATCAGCTCAAGCTGGCAGGCTTTAAGATCAGTCTACGTACTGTACAGCGCGACTTAAACGCTCTATCCAAACGCTTTCCCATCGAAAAAAATAATGCCAACCCCCAAGGCTGGCGGTGGCGTGATGACGCCCCTCTACAAAGCCTGCCGCACATGAATCTATCGCAGGCCGTCGCTTTCAACATGGTCGAGGCCAATCTAACCCAGCTATTGCCACCTGCTATTCTAGATGAGCTCTTCCCTTGGTTTGATTTGGCACGTCGTCAGCTGAAAAACAGTAAAGTAACGCATTCTTGGATAGACAGAGTGCGTATCGAACCTGCCACTCAGCCTTTAATCGCGCCCCACATTGATTTGGATAGCAAAGACAATATCTATCACGCATTATTTTACCAATTACAAATCAATGCCTGCTATACCCGTAGCAATAAATCCCAAGCCAGTGAGTACACCCTAAACCCTATTGCTATCATCCAGCGCGGAGTTATTATCTATTTATTGGCGACACGTACTGATGATCCAGAGGCCATCATACGTACCTTTGCCCTACATCGATTCGATAGTGTAGATATCCTCGAAACGGCCGCCCAGACGCCAGACGGCTTTCACCTCGACACTTATTTGGATGCTGGCAGTATGGGCTTTAGCCATCCTCTGTTTGGTGAACTACCGAGCCGTGGTAAAAATACTGCTATTGAATTACAATTCACTAAACGGGCAGGTAAAAGCCTAACCGAAAGCAAGCTCAGCGACGATCAGACGGTCACCCTAAATGATGATGACACACTGACGGTTCAAGCAACGGTCAACCTAACTTCTCAGCTGGTTTGGTGGTTGCGTGGCTTTGGTAGCGGTCTATTAAATGCCGAGCCAGTGTTGTTATGCCAAGCTGTCTTGGATAAGCCCACTGACGTTGAGTGATACCGAAAATTAATACCGAAAAATGACACTGAAAAACGCGACTTTTTAACCTCTTGGATTAACCCACGAAAAGTCGCTTAAATAAAGTATTAGAGCATGTTGAAGACGTGCCATTGATAACCCTATAAAATTAAACACCCACAAGGAATACTATGTCGACCACTGCGCCATATCCACTACTTTCAGACAGTTTAAAAGGACTGGGCTTAGATGTGGGAACGTTATTTTTCGCGCTAAATTACGAGCATACCAAGATTGCACCCAAAGGAATGTTTAAACGTTTTAAAAAGCAAAAAAGCGCGATTGATATTGATATTGCTTGCGTACTATATGACGATGATTGCAATATCAGCGACATCGTTTGGTTCAAAAAACTACGAGACCAAGTAGAGTCTGTGTGTCATCAAGGTGATAGCTTAAACGGCAAAGACCGTGGCGAGCAATCTATGTATTTAGCGCCGCTCGACCAAGAGCAAATCAGAATTTATTTAGAAAAAGTTCCTGCGCATATCACCCATATTGCTATGATAGCCAACTCCTACCACAACCACCCTTTCTCTAGAGTAAAAAAAGGCGAGATTCACCTGAGTGATGATGAAGGCAATCATTGTTTTGAAGTCAACCTAAAACAACTGCCACGAGACTGCACAACACTTTGGGTTGCAAATTTGCGCCGAGAAATAGATGATTGGCATCTAACCTTACAAAATCTCCCACTTACCGCTGAGGATATAACAACCGCAGCGCAAAAAGTGGCTCATGAACTGGCACGCGCACTGCCTGCTACACAAGAATCTTAAAATCAACACCATCCCGTTCCATGATAAAAGGCGCTGAGTGCAAAAAAAGGCGCTAAGTGCAAAAAAGGGTGCTACGTTTAAATACGCAGCACCCTTTTCTACACAAGCTATTCAAGCATTTACAGTACAGCCAAGCTCTGTCATCACCTGCAAATAGATAGACCCAAATCGCTTATAAAGACTCACCACAATTAGGACAAAAATTCTTTTGCTTTGTCTCTACTTCTCTCTCTCGTCGTTCCAGCTCTTGTTCGCGCAGTACCTGTAATACGATATTTTGGGCTTGCTCTTTATCCAGTCCTAACTCACGACGAATTTTATCGATCATCATCTGATTTTTTACCAAATCAAAATCACTATCAATCAGTTGTTCTCGGAAATGTTGCTCTAACTCTTCACGGCGTTGCGCCAGCTCATTTGCCAAGCCAGTTGCCAAAATACCAGCTGGGAGTGCGGCCAGACCCACACCCAAGATCGTAATAATCGCACCGAGTATCTTGCCGGCATTCGTGATCGGCGTAACATCACCATAACCTACCGTCGTAAGCGTCACCACAGCCCACCACATCGCCTTGGGTATCGACTCAAATTCATCTGGTTGCGCATGGTTCTCGACCAAATATATGCCACTAGAAGCAGTCACAATCATGATAATCAAAATAAAAATAACCGCTTGAAACGACCCTTTCTCCTTACTGATGACCACCAATAAAATACGCATGGAGGCAAAATAGCGAGTCAGTTTCAAAATTCGGAACAAGCGCAAGATACGTAAGAAGCGCAGATCAATAGAAACGAAGAAGTTTAAGAACGCTGGCACAATAGCAATCAGGTCAACGAGCGCAGAAGGGCTTTTCAACCACTGCCAGCGCTGACGCCACGTCGTATTATCTGGCTTTTCTTCAGCCACACTCCACAAACGCAGCAAGTACTCAATAGAAAACACGATGATAGAGAAATTTTCAAACCCAATAAAATAATCTTGGTAAGGGTAATACCAGCTGTCCACAGACTCAGCAATCACAGCTGCAACGTTGGTCATGATCAAAAAAATCAAGAAATAGTCAAGATAGCGACTAAACCAAGTGTCATGTTCATCATTTTGCAAGATGTTATAAACGAAAAGACGAAAGCGACGTATAGATTGGGTTAGCATACTATCCTTCTTCGGTAAATCACCGGTATGTTATTAGTGAAAAGTAGGCTGACAGCAGAGTATATCTTAAATATTGCGAACCCACTTACAACTTCAACTATTATAAAAACACCTAGAGCGTGTTGGTAACTAGTCCATTAATACACCAGTAGGATATTTAGCAGTCTCAAAATCGTGAGATTTTTTCTACACATGACCTGAAATTTTGTCGATATAATCATACTCACGGTAGTGTTTCCATTTTATTTAGTGGCAAATAATGACTAAGTTTTTCATTTTTAGCCTCACCACCTCATAATGACATGCGCTACTTCTGACAACTGGCATTATACGAAATACGCATAATAAATATAGACAGCTATTAACATTATTACTGACAGTACCAACCCAAGCAATTTTAAAAAATACTCATCAGTACACAACTGCTTGCTTATATCTTGTTCAGGGACCAGTGATAGTTTGCACTCTGGACAGTCAGAACTAGACTCATTTAACAAAGTCAGCGTACGTGCATTTTCGCAACGCAGAGGAGAGTTACTACAATAGCCAATCATAGACCTTTACCTTTACCTTTCATTCTACTCGTTATCACATTCATCAAATAGCTCACATGTTACACCAACGGCTCCGTCCTAGCGATTAATATACAAAAATAAATATAGATCGTGTTGAACATTCGCAACGCTCAAAACCGACGTTCTGATTTTCGTCTAATCCAGTAAAGTTTAATCCAGTAAAATCGGTATAAAAGCGATAGTTATTTAAAACCT
>NZ_JAKDUI010000124.1 GCF_030457785.1 Psychrobacter sp.
TTGTTTTATGATGTTTGTCCTAACCATAACAATTTTATTTTGAACTGACTATACTCACTTATTTCATTTTACTTACTTCATTTCTGTCACTATTTTTAGAATAAATCACAGACTGCTCTGTATGTGGATGAGTGCAAAGATGGAAATAAGCATGTCTTATTTGACCATAATTATGTCATAAATGACAATACGGTAAGTCATTGAATTAGATTAATATCAATTGATATACAAATTTATTTATTCAACACGACCTAGCAAAAATATCATTTAACGAGAATACTGAGAATATTATGGCAGCAGATACGCTTATCAACGACTTTGAGTTACCGTTTCAGTTATACGATGTATTGGATGCTGAAAGTCTGACCCAACATCCGAAGTTTGCAGAACACAACCGCGAAACATTTGACGCTGTCTTGGACACCGCCAATAAAATCGCCACCAATTTATTTTTGCCACACAATCATGTGGCTGATAAAGATGAGCCGCAGTTTGATGGCAAAAAAGTCAGCATGATAGACGACGTGAAAACAGCTTTTGACGCGTATTGTGAGTCGGGGTTTATCGCTGGTCGCTACAGTTTTGAAAGTGGTGGCATGCAGTTGCCCGAAACAGTCATGACAGCTGTGGCAGGGTATTTTATGGCAGCGAACCCATCGACCACTGCTTATCCGTTTTTGACAACGGCAGCTATCAATGTCATCTCCCATTTTGCTGATGATGATATTAAAAATGCCTTTATGCCGCGCATGCTGACAGGTCAGTTTACTGGGACTATGGCATTGACGGAGCCACATGCAGGCTCATCACTCGCTGATATCAAGACCACTGCTGTCAAACAAAACGATGGCTCTTATCGAGTGAAAGGCAGTAAGATTTATATTTCGGCAGGTGACCATGAGTTGTCTGAAAACATCGTCCATTTGGTCTTAGCCAAAGTGCCTGGTGGTCCTGCTGGTGTCAAAGGTATTTCGTTGTTTGCGGTACCAAAGTATCGCTTAAACGAAGATTTATCGGTTGGCGGACGCAATGATGTTCATTTGACAGGACTGATTCATAAACTTGGCTATCGAGGTGCTACCTCTACTGCCTTGAGCTTTGGTGATGCAGGTGAGTGTCGGGGCTACCTCATTGGTGAGGAGCATTTTGGTTTGCGTTATATGTTCAAGATGATGAACGAAGCTCGTATTGCTGTTGGCTTCGGTGCGTCGATAATCGGCTACCGTGGTTATCAGTATTCACTCGATTATGCTAAAGACAGAACGCAGGGACGAGTGCCACCTCATAACAAACCTGAGGATCCAGCAGCAGCGATTATTGAGCATGGAGATGTGAAACGCATGTTGCTGGCGCAAAAAGCATACGCTGAGGGCGGAATTGCATTATGTTTATACGGGTCAAATCTTATCGATCGGATCAATATCTGTGAGGATGCACCACTCAAAAATGAGCTGTCAGAGTTATTAGATTTATTAACGCCAGTTTTAAAGGCATGGCCCTCTGAATACGGGCCAAAAGCCAATGATTTAGGTATCCAAGTATTGGGCGGAGCAGGGTATACGCGTGAGTATCATGCCGAACAGTTCTGGCGTGACAACCGTTTAAACCCCATCCATGAAGGTACAAATGGTGTGCAAGCACTGGACTTGTCATTTCGTAAGTTGTGGCAAAACAAAGGACTGGGTATTCAGATACTAAAACGTGAAATCACGCAAGATTTAGACAGTGTCTGCACGCTAAAAAATGCACCAGAAAGTGCCAAGCTTGCGAGTAAATTGATGCCTTATCTGGGGCACTTGCATGAAGTATTGATACACCTTAGCAAAGTGCTTCAAACAGAAAAAGCACTGACGCTAACTGCTAATGCGCAAGCATTGATGAACATTTTTGCTTCTATCGTGGTGAGCTGGATGTGGATTCGGCAAGCCAGTACGGCAGAGCAATTATTAAATAACGAAATAGACAGCAACCGTCAAGATAGCGAAAAACAAAATTTCTATCATGGCAAGATTCAAGCGGCCAAATACTATATAGATTGGGAGCTGCCATTGATTAATCGCGACATCGAGTTGTTGAAAAATGACAATACGGTCTGCACAGACATGCAAGCCG
Source organism: Psychrobacter sp. (assembly GCF_030457785.1). GTDB lineage: Bacteria > Pseudomonadota > Gammaproteobacteria > Pseudomonadales > Moraxellaceae > Psychrobacter. The sequence continues at coordinate 2,113 of NZ_JAKDUI010000124.1, forward strand.
ACTGGTTTTAAGCGGTATTTCCAATAATTTATAACCACTTGGCAAACAATGTAAAAGGATATGAAAGATAGTATCTAACGATGACAAATACGCCCTAACGTTCAGTTCTATAGTACTGAATAGTACTGACGTAAAATGAATAGTACTGACGTAAATGGAAATATCTGATTATAAAAACGTGTTGTATAAATTTCTAAGGAACAGATTATGCTAACAAAAAACAAGCAGTGGCGGCTGAAAGCGAGACCAGTAGGCGAGCCAAGTATGGATACATGGGATTATACCGAGTCGGAACTACCGACCATCACAGACGGTCAGCTACTGATAAAGATTGAGTATATCTCGATAGACCCAGCCATGCGTGGTTGGTTAAACGATGCCAAATCCTATATCGAACCAGTGCAGATCGGTGACGTCATGCGTGCTGGTACTGTGGGAAAGGTTATTGAAAGTAAGCATCAAAAGTTTGCGGTCGGTGATTACGTCTGTGGGCATAATGGCGTGCAATCGTATGCGGTCAGTGACGGCACAGGGCTACACAAAATTGATCCAAATCTTGCACCTCTGTCCTATTATTTGGGCGTACTCGGCATGCCAGGTATGACAGGATATTTTGGCCTGTTAAAAACAGGTGAACCAAAAACAGGTGAGACCGTTGTCGTCTCGGGCGCAGCAGGTGCAGTGGGTGGTCTGGTCGGTCAAATTGCCAAAATTAAAGGTTGCCGAGTCGTTGGAATTGCGGGTGGCAGTGAAAAATGCAAATTCTTAGTCGATGAGCTGGGCTTTGATGCGGCAGTGGATTACAAGAATGAAAATGTGAAAAAAGGATTAAAGAAAGCATGCCCAAAAGGGGTTGACGTGTTTTTTGATAACGTGGGTGGTGACATTTTAGATGACGTACTCACACAGATTAATCTACGTGCTCGTATCGTTATATGCGGTGCCATTAGTCAGTATAACAACACCACCGCTGTAAAAGGTCCATCAAATTATTTGTCACTATTGGTCAATCGTGCCCGTATGGAAGGGATTGTTGTCTTTGATAACATAAAAGAATACCCGACGGCGATGAAAGACATAGCTGCATGGATTCAGTCGGGCGATATCAAGGTAAAAGATCACATCGTCGAAGGGATTGAAACCTTCCCTGATACGTTATTGATGTTATTTAAAGGTAAAAACTTCGGCAAACTGGTACTCAAGGTAGAGGGATAAATCATGACACAGAACTTAAAAGGAATTGCATCAGGTATTGCTAGTGATGTCACTGGTAAACGAATTTTAATCACAGGCGGTGCGTCTGGTATTGGCGCTGCAAGTGCGTTACTGCTGGCAACTCGCGGTGCTAAAGTAGTCATTGGTGATATGGCGGAAGAGATGGGAGAGGCTGTTGCCAAACAAGGTCAAGATGCTGGAAACAGTATTGTCTTCAAAAAAGTAGACGTGACCAGTGGTGATGAAGTACGTGCATTATTTGCTTTTGCCATGGAGGCGCTGGGTGGTCTTGATGTGGTGATAAATAATGCAGGTATCGACCACAAACCAGCACCCATGCACGAGCTCAGCGATGAAGACTTCGATCGCAACATTGCGGTCAATCTAAAAGGTATTTGGCATTGTATGCGTGCTGCAATCGGTTGTATGGCAACGAATGGCGGTGGGCATGTGATTAATGTGGCTTCTATTGCTGGTTTGCGTTCAGCACCGCTTATTTCGGCTTATAGTGCTGCCAAGCATGGCGTGATGGGGCTGACGAAATCAGCTGCCCATGAGTACGCTCGGGTGAATATTCGCTTCAACGCGGTCTGCCCAAGTTTTATCGACACACCGATGGTACGTCATACCATGGCAAATATGAATGAGCGTGCTCAACAGGCTACCATCAAAGCCAGTCCGCTGCGTCGCTTGGGTGAAGTCGATGAAGTGTCTGGTGCGATTGCGTGGCTTGCCAGTGATGAGAGTAGCTTTATGAATGGTCATGCATTTACCTTAGATGGCGGAATGTTGGCATAAACATCCCCAGGCTATGTGAAAAGCCAAGTGGTTGTTTTTAGCTCGTTCAAAGTGTGCTTTTTAGATGGAGCACTCACCAGATGAAGGGCGAGCTCTTAAGATTGAAGCGTTTATTTAAAAATATAAGGAATAATGATGAAGGATTTATTTGATTTAACAGGAAAAATTGCCTTAGTTACGGGTGCCAGTCGTGGTATCGGTGAGTCTATTGCTCGCTTATTGGCGTCAAGAGGCGCGCATGTCATTGTCTCTAGCCGCAAGATTGATGCCTGCCAAGCGGTGGCGGATAGCATCGTTTCGGACGGTCATAAAGCCAGTGCTTTTGCTTGTCACGTTGGAGAAATGGAGCAGATTGATGCGGTCTTTGAACATATCAAAAGCGAATTTGGTCAAATCGATATTCTAGTCAATAATGCTGCAGCAAACCCTTACTACGGTCATATATTAGACACTGATTTAGGTGCTTTTAATAAAACAGTTGACGTCAATATACGTGGTTATTTCTTTATGTCGACAGCAGCAGGCAAGATGATGCGTGAGCAGGGTGGGGGCGTGATTTTAAATACCGCATCAGTCAATGGTATCGTTGCCGGTGATAAGCAAGGCATTTACTCAATTACCAAAGCCGCAGTGATTAGTATGACCAAAGCCTTTGCCAAAGAGTGTGGAGCATTGAACATTCGTGTCAATGCACTACTGCCAGGGTTGACCGATACGAAGTTTGCCTCGGCCTTGACCACCAATGATAAAGTGTTAAATATGGCTCTACACGCTATTCCACTTGGACGCGTGGCTGATCCAGATGAGATGGCTGGTACGGTGTTATATTTAGTGTCTGATGCTTCAAGTTATACGACGGGTGCGACGATAGCCGTTGATGGTGGGATGCTGACATAGTTTTTGTGTATAGCCTGCCTCACAGTATGATGAGCAGATGCGAGGTAGATACTCAGAGCCACTTAGCCTAAAAATACAAACCGCATAGAGATTGGTCTCCATGCGGTTTTTTGTCTAAGCCATTTTTCATGTAGATGCGGTTATTTTAGAAAGTTTTTTCAGACTCAAGACGCTGTCTAATGCAAAACACTGCCTAATGCAGGGCACCGTCTAATCATAGTTACTCAACCTTTAACACCTCTGCCATCGCATTGGCAACATAATCGACGTTATCGACGTTTAATCCTGCCATGCACATCCGTGAGTTTGATATCAGATAAACGCCAAACTCGGTTTGTAGGCGTTCGACCTGCTCAGGGGTTAATCCAGTGAAGCTAAACATGCCATTTTGATTGGTGATGTAGTCAAAATTGCGAGCTGGTACTTTGGCTTCTAGTACTGACTTGAGCTTGAGGCGCATGGCTTTGATACGGTCACGCATGCCATAGACTTCACCAACCCATTGTTGATACAGTGCATCATCGTTCATGATGATATCCAGTATACGACCACCATGAGATGGCGGGCTGGTATAGATACGACGCACGGTATAGACAAGCTGACCGAAGACACGTTCGGCTTCGCTGATACTTGGACAAATGACGGATAATCCACCCACACGCTCGCCATATAGGGACAAGTTTTTGGAGAATGAATTACTCACGAACAGGGGTAAGTTCATTTCTGCTGCTTTGCGAATCGCGTAAGCATCGCTGTCCATGTCTTGTCCAAACCCTTGATAGGCGATATCCATAAAAGGAATCAGCTCCCGCTCTTTTATGACATCTAGTAGTGCGTCCCATTGTGCTTGGGTTAAATCCGTACCTGTTGGGTTGTGGCAACAAGGGTGTAGTAACACGACATCGTGTTTGTGCAATTGACCGATGAAAGCCATCATGTCATCGAACTTAATGCCGTTGGTGCTTTTGTCATAGTATGGGTAAGTGCCGACTTCGATATCACAACCCTCAAAGATAGCAATGTGATTGGCCCATGTCGGATCGCTCACGTAGCATTTGGATTTGGGGAACCATTCATGAATGAATTCTGCGCCAACTTTCAGTGCACCAGAACCGCCGATGGTAGCGATCGTTGCGACACGTTTTTCTTGCAACACTGGCGCATCTGCACCAAACAACAGGTTTTGACAGGCCAGTCGATGCCCAGGCAACCCTGACATGGGCAGATAAGGTCTAGGAGAGATGGGGTTGGCAATTCGTTGTTCAGCGGTTTTGACGCATTCCAGCACGGGCAATTTGTTGTTTTCGTCATAGTAAATGCCGATGCTCAAATTTACTTTGTTCGGGTTGCTATCAGCATTAAATTTTTCTACCAGACCCAAGATAGGGTCGCCAGCATAATAGTCGACACGTTCAAACATTTTAATTCTCTACAGACAATATGAGTTTTAGTTTCAGGAGCATAAACCACATTGGTGATTAACTCAATGCAAGAGTCAGTGCCGACATGCCATAATAGACAAAAGGAATGAAAACGTGAATAAGCTTCAGGAGCCAAACATGGCAGCACTAAATAATAAAGATAACGCTGATAGACCAGAAAAACACACCAAGGGGTTGCAGCCGAAGACCTGGTTGTTTGTACCAGCGACTAGAATAGATAGAGTCGCTAAGGCATTTGCTAGTGGTTCAGATGCCGTGATTGTAGACTTAGAAGATGCGGTTGCTGAAGAAGATAAGGTGCAAGCCCGTGACGAGTTAAAAGACTATTACGACAGTCAGTTTGACAAACTGGAATACCAGTCGATTTGGGTGCGCATTAACAAAGTGGGTAGTGACGCTTACCTAAAAGACATCGAGCTGTGCCAAAAAATGCCTAATATCGCTGGCGTGCTGTTGGCAAAAGCAGAGTATGCCTCAGATATAGAGCAGGTCTATCAACAAGCAGGCTTGCCAGTAATTGCACTGATAGAAAGCGCTGTAGGCTTGTACCAAGTCGATAATATGGCAAGCACAACAGGGCTGTTTGCCTTTAGTTATGGCTTTCTAGATTTGTGCAACGATTTGCAAGTACAGGTGGGTACACCAGCGGCAGATAGCGTTGCCAATCAAATACGCTACCAGTTATTGCTTGTTTCTAGAGTGCATCAGCTAGCTGCGCCTATTGATACCGTTTATCCTGACTTTCAGGATGATAAGGGTTTGAGCGCCCGCGTGCAGTTGTGGTCACAGATGGGAATGTCGGGCATGCTCTGCATCCATCCCAAGCAAGTCGATGTAGTACAAAATGCGCTACGGCCGACAGATGCTGATATTAGATTTGCCAAGTGTGTGGTAGAAGAGCATGAGCGCAGTGGTCAAGCGGTGTTTGAAGTCGATGGTGAAATGGTTGATGCACCAGTCATTCAGCGTTGCTTACAGTTGTTAGCCACGACAAAAGTCTGATAACAATCACATGAGATAATCAATATGATGAAGTCAGTCGCTTATCACTCGTTCGATAGCCAGTGTTTGCAATGCATGGTTTGTGCAAGATAGATGACAGTACTTAAACGGTGGGAGTTCGTTCTACTGTATTTTTTCAAATATGCCATCAATGTACTTGTCAATCGCCGCTGTATCATGGGTTACTTGAGCATAAGTTCTTAAACCGATGACCTGAATTTGGAAATAACGAGCCAGTTCTGTCGGATCGTTGTCGTCACTAATCTCTCCATTGGCAATGGCTTGCTGAAATGTATTGATATAAGACGCTTCTACACGAGCTAAAATGTTGGTGGCATGATCAAGTAATTCAGGGCAGTCGTTTTTTGTCAGTTCGCTGACGGTTTTGACAATCATGCACATACCGCTGGGTGCGGTATCTTTGTTGCAGATAGTAAGACTGCGGATAAAACGTTCTAGGCCAGCGAGTACAGTTGTTTCTTGTGTGAGGCAGTTGGCTAAGTTGGCAGCACCTTCTTCGGCATAGCGATTTAAGGCTTCTCTAAACAAATTGTCCTTGTTGCCAAACGCAGCATAAATACTACCAGGACGCATATCAACGACGTCTTGCAGGTTTCTCATAGAGGTAGCGTGATAGCCTTTTTCCCAATACAGATTTTTGGCTTTCTCGATTACATCATCACGATTAAACTTCGCTTGTGCACTCATAATTTTTAACCTTTAGAGCTATTTTCTTAATATATAGAA
>NZ_JAKDUI010000125.1 GCF_030457785.1 Psychrobacter sp.
TATCATTCATAAATTAATACTCTCTTAGAAGTTCAACTCTGCAATGCTTGTTTTTTCATCAACGCGTTTTTTGAAAAGCAAAAAAAAGGACACCTTATTGGGTGTCCTTTTCTTACTTATATCAAACTAAGACAGTCTGGTCATGGAAGCGTTATCTACTCTTCAACACCAGCATCTTGACCTTTGTATTTTGCATTTGCATAATCCCAGTTCACTAGCTTGTCTAGGAAGGTATCAACATAATCAGGACGACGATTACGATAATCGATGTAGTAAGCGTGTTCCCATACGTCACAAGTCAATACAGCAACTTGACCATTGGCTAGTGGTGTACCTGCGTTACCAGTTTTAGCGATAGACAGTTTGCCACCGACTTTGTCAGCAACCAACCAAGCCCAACCTGAACCGAACTGTGATGTTGCTGCGTTTTTGAACTCTTCACGGAACTTGTCGTAGCTGCCGAAATCTTCTTCGATTTTTGCTTTTAGATCGCCAGTTGGTTCACCGCCACCATTTTCTGGTGTCATGCAGTTCCAGTAAAAAGTGTGGTTCCAAACTTGCGCCGCTTGGTTGAACATACCTTGCTTGCTGTCATCTGCTGCTGTCGCTTCGATGATTTCTGGCAATGTTTTGCCTTCAAGACCAGAACCTGGTAGCAAGCTGTTTAGCTTCGTAACGTATGCGTTGTGGTGTTTGTCATGGTGAAACTCTAAAGTCTCTGCACTGATATGTGGTTCTAGCGCATCTTTAGAGTATGGTAGATCTGGTAAAGTAATATGTGACATATTATTATATTCCTTGGCTGGTTTAGCCCTCTGATTACTCAGGATGTACATGCGCTGAGGCATGCATGAGGCTAAAAGTGGCTTGTTTTTATTCAAATCTCTAAAATCGTAATCAGCAGAATAATGCTTAGCAACCCTCTTATCTCGCAAAAAAACTATAAAATAAGTGGCTGGCTAAATCTGCTATTACGTGTGCAAATCAATTTTCTGTTATTGAACTTGCAACCTTATCGTCACAGCCTGAACTGGCCGTCAGTAGTTTAACCGATGACTCGTTAGGGGTCGTGACGTCTAAGTCTTATCAAGAAGTATAACAAAGAAAATCGCTATGCACAGTTACTGACTGTTATATCCCTTAATTATTTTTTAATAATCATGATAAATAAAATCAATCGCTGCCATACACGGTTGTCTATCCTACAATAGATACTTACATTACTCGCCAATGCTGCCCATAACCAGTATTACCCATAGCCAATACTGCCCACTCACCATAGAGGACAACCCTTATGACTTCTGTATTAGATCATCACAGCGCCAACAACAATCAAAACCTGCCCACGCAGTGGGTACTCGCCAGTAATAATAAGGGAAAACTGGAGGAGTTCAAAAGGTTGTTTGCACAAGAAAATCTGGATGTGACGATCGTACCGCAAGGTCAACTAGACATTGAAGACGCTATCGAGGATGGGCGTAGCTTTGTAGAAAACGCCATCATCAAAGCACGTCATGCTAGTCGTATCAGTGGCTTGCCTGCCATCGCCGACGACTCAGGGTTGTGTGTGCCCGCTCTCGGAAATGCGCCGGGCATCTATTCCGCCCGCTATGCTGGTGAGCATGGGAACAGCGCCAAAAACAATGCCAAGCTGATTCAGGATTTACAGTCCACACGTCAAAAACAACCAAACACGCCTATTAAAGGTATGTTCGTTTGCGTGCTAGCAATGGTACGCCATGCCGATGATTCACTACCGATTATCGCTCAAGGTCTATGGCACGGTGAGATTTTGGCTGCACCACAGGGAGATGGTGGCTTTGGTTATGACCCATTATTTTGGTTGCCAGAGCTGCAAGCAACGGCAGCGAGCCTAGAAGCTACGCACAAAAACAGTATCAGTCATCGTGGTCAAGCCATTCAGCAGCTATTAGCACAACTGCCTTTATAAGCTGTCTAGCTTTTTATCTAGCTGTTGCTGTTGTAAGTTTATAAGTGCACTGAACCTTACTTGAGATTTTGGTGTGCTAAAGCTGCCACAGGTGCGCTATATATTGCCGGCGAGCAGATAATTTTTACTTTAATAAACAGATAGATTATACTGTTCTACTTTTAAAATTTTGTTGAAAGCCGCTATTCGTCTGTATAATGCACCGATATGCCGTATCGAGTGCCTTTTTATTGAATATTATGCAGTACATTGTCGGTTTATGATTGATATTTGATGGCATCGACCACATCAAACAGTTTCATGCTGTTAGTGCCGATTTCTAGTAGTGCCAATTTTCAGTACCTTTTCCGTGCCAATCTCGTACCGATGGCGCCGACAACAACTGGTCCTGAATTTTGATTCTGCTTTGAAATCAAATGCTATCACTATCCCCCTATTTAGTTAGTTTATTCAAACGGCAGTCAGCAGCGCACACCCGTATATTGAGTGCCCGACTGTCTATCATTATTTAATCCTAAAGGTGTAATTAACATGGCTACAGACTTGCAAGTCACAACAAACAAGCTATCTAATAAAGAAAATCAGCTAACGGTTAAAGTACCCGTTGAAAAGATTCAAAACAAAGTCGAAGGTCGTATTCGCCAAGTTGCGAAAACTGCCAAGATTGATGGCTTCCGCAAGGGCAACGTCCCTATGTCGCACATCCGCTCTCAGTACGGCGCTGGTATTCAGCAAGAAGTCATCAATGACGTGATCCGTGATACTGTATTTGAAGCGATCAAGTCTGAAGATATCCGTGCTGTAGGCATGCCAAACATCGACGATGTGAAACTAGAAGACGACTTCTTGGTTTATCAAGCCACTGTCGAAATCTTCCCAGAAGTAGAAGTGGAAGGTATCAACGAAATCGAAGTCGAGCGTCACACTGCAACAGTGAACGAAGAAGACGTCGACACCATGATCGAAAACCTACAAAAGCAACGTCAAGAATTCGTTGAAAAGAAAGGTATGGCGGCGAAAGACAACCAAGTTACTTTTGACTTTGAAGGCACAATCGACGGCGAAAAATTCGAAGGCGGCTCATCTGAAGACTTCAAACTGGTTATCGGTAGCAACCAGATGATTCCAGGCTTTGAGAAAGGCATCAAAGGCATGAAAGCTGGCGAAGAAAAAGTCATCGACGTGACCTTCCCAGAAGACTACCAAGCTGAAAACTTAGCTGGTAAAGAAGCACAGTTCAAAATCAACGTAAAACTGGTTGAGAAGTCTAAACTACCTGAAATCGACGATGAGTTCCTTGAGCTATTCGGCGTGACTGAAGGCGGTGTTGAAAAGCTGAAAGAGGACGTTCGCAAAAACATGGAACGTGAGATCAAAAACGCTGCACGTAGCCAAGTTAAACAAGCAACTTTTGACGCGCTACTAGAGAAGAACGAGTTTGACGTACCAACAGCTATGTTAGAGCAAGAAATTGAGCGTCAGCGCAACATGATGATGCAACGCTTCTCTCAACAGTTCGGCGCTAACGCTGATAGCTTTGATAAAGACATGTTACCAAATGAATTGTTTGAAGAGCAGGCATTACGTGCTGCCCGTCTTGGCATCATCGTTGCTCGTATTATCGATACCAAGAGCTTGGAAGTTGATCAAGAGCGTGTTGAAAACTTCATCAAAGAAGCCGCTGAAAACTACGAAGATCCTGCTGAAGTCATTGAGTACTACACCACTGACAAGCAACAGCGTGCTAACATCGAGTCTGTCGTCCTAGAAGACCAAGTCGTTGATTATCTGATCGGTCAAGGCAAAGTAACTGACAAAGAAGTCAGCTACCAAGACTTGCTAGCCGCTCAGCAGCAACAGCAACAAGGCATGTAATCTCGTAAGACATGACACAATACCGCTTAGCAGAGCACCTTTGATTGGTAGCGACTGCTAGCGTGATTTAGAAATGCCCTAACGATGTGTTAGGGCATTTTTTGTTGGCGGTACATATCCTATCTTTATTCATAGTTTATCACTCATCCCCTTGATAAATGCGTATAGGCGCCTTATTAATAGGATGTCGTTTATCATTTTTCACACGAAACAGTTACTATTCGGCCAATAAAAAAGTTACCATGAGCTCAATTATCTTTAGTGGCTATTTTTGCAAATGTTATTTGATACTATTGAATAATTAAGAGGGCGCCTTTAATATTCACAACATCATCTACAAGTAAACGCTGCTAATAGTATCCATGTCATTTTTTTCATGACTAGCTATATCAGCCTATACACTTTAGAGTTTGATAGCTTCTATTCGAAGCCTGCAATGTTTACAATGCTAGATACCAATAAATAGATGACTACCGATTGAATTGAAGACACGCCCTAGCCATCAGCTACTCTTATTACCCCTTGATTTTGTATACTTATAAATAGGATATCTTTATGACAGATTATGACCGTATCATTGCCAACCCGCATTTTGATATGCTGATGAGTGCACACAACGACGTACAAAATACGCAAAGCGCACCACAATCTGCGTTAGTTCCAATGGTTGTAGAGCAGTCTTCACGCGGTGAGCGCTCGTTTGATATTTTTTCACGCCTATTGCGTGAGCGTGTGATCTTTTTGACCGGTCAAGTCGAAGACCATATGGCCAATCTGATCGTCGCACAGTTGCTATTTTTAGAAGCTGAAAATCCAGACAAAGACATTCATTTATACATCAACTCGCCAGGCGGTTCTGTCAGTGCTGGTTTGGCTATTTTTGACACGATGAACTTTATCAAGCCTGAAGTATCAACCATCTGCATGGGCGGTGCTTATAGCATGGGTTCTTTCCTACTGGCCGCTGGCGAAAAAGGCAAGCGCTATGCACTCGCCAACGCACGTGTGATGATTCACCAGCCTTCAGGTGGCGCACAAGGTCAAGCAACAGACATCGAGATCAATGCGCGCGAAATCTTAAAAATTCGTGACCGCTTAAATAAAATCTTGTCTGAGCGCACCGGCCAGCCGTTAGAAAAAATCGAAAAAGACGTTGAGCGTGACTTTTGGTTGGATGCACCAGAAGCAAAAGAATACGGTTTGGTTGACGAAGTATTAGAGCGCCGCCCTACTTCTTTATAGAGTTGATACTGCAAAAACCTTACTGCAGTAACCTCGCTTCAGCAACCTTACTTCATAGTTATGCAGGTATTGATGCCATTAGCTACATACCGCGAGACCGATAGTAATATCGTCGCCACAATTTGAAGATGACACGATTTGAAGAGCATGGCTAACGGGCAAAAACCTTGTCGTAATCCGTTAGCCAGTTTGAAAAATTTGTATGACTGAATGTTGTCTTAATTTGGGCGTGATACCAGTTTTATATTTTAGGAGCGCCTTTTATGGCAGAAGATAACACCCCGCAGTGTTCATTTTGCGGCAAAGCCAAAAGTGATGTACAGCAACTGATAGCTGCTGACGATGCCAATATCTGTAACGAATGCATCGAGCTATGTACTGATTTAATCGCTGATAGCGACGAAAATGGTGATGATGATAGCGATATCGACACCTCTTGGGTCGATAAAAAACTACCAACACCAAAAGAGCTGCGCGCCAAACTTGATGACTATGTCATCGGACAAGACTCTGCTAAAAAAGCATTGGCAGTCGCCGTTTATAACCACTACAAGCGCCTAAAAGTCAGCCAAACGCTAGCCCGTGACAATAAAAAATCTAAGATTGGTGCTGATGATGCCATGGTTGAGCTGGCAAAGAGTAATATCTTGCTGATTGGTCCAACAGGCTCAGGTAAAACGCTACTGGCTCAAACGTTAGCGCGCTTACTCGACGTGCCTTTTGCAATGGCAGATGCAACGACCCTAACCGAAGCCGGCTATGTAGGTGAAGACGTAGAAAATATCGTACAAAAACTTCTACAAGCAGCTGACTATGATGTCAGTAAAGCTGAGCAAGGTATCATCTATATCGATGAAATCGATAAAATCAGCAAAAAAGGCGACAATCCTTCTATCACGCGTGATGTGTCAGGCGAAGGTGTACAGCAGGCTTTATTAAAACTAATCGAAGGCACTGTTGCAGCTATTCCACCTCATGGTGGTCGCAAGCACCCACAGCAAGAGCTTATCCAAGTAGATACCAGCAATATCTTAATCATTGTTGGCGGTGCATTTGCTGGATTGGATCAAGTGATTCAACAACGTACCGAAAAAGGTGGTATTGGCTTTAATGCAGATGTCAGCTCAAAAGACGATAGCAAAAGCAGCTCAGATCTTCTGCAACAAGTAGAGCCAGAAGATTTGATTAAATTTGGTCTTATCCCCGAATTGATTGGTCGTTTGCCTGTCCTGGCAGCGCTGAAAGAGCTCGATGAAGAAGCATTAGTACAAATCCTAACCGAACCGAAAAATGCACTGGTAAAACAGTATCAATATCTGTTCGATATGGAAGGTGCAGAGATCAGCTTTACCAAAGAAGCACTTGATGCCGTGGCCAAAAAAGCCATGGAGCGTAAGACAGGCGCTCGTGGTTTAAGATCTATCGTTGAAAATGCGTTACTCGAAACCATGTACGAGCTACCATCGATGAAGGACGCTAAAACAGTCCTCGTTGATGAAGAAGTTATCAATGAAGGTAAGACACCTAAGATTGCTTAACTCTTAACTTAGCTCGAGCAGCCAATGACAACTCATTCGCTGTCTTAATAAATAAAAGCGTCTGGCGTACTCCGCCAAGGCGCTTTTATTTTGTTTCATTATTATGGTCTCTAGGGCGTGTTGAACATTCGACCATGGCACTGACAGAGCGTATTTTTTAGACGATTTGAAGATAAAAAGAGTCAGTATAGTCATTCTATTTGCTATGACCGTATAAGCAGGGTCTATTGGCATCCTCAGCACCAACTATCGATCGTGCAAAATAATGTACGTCTCCTATCAAAAAAAAGCCACACACCGCTAAATAATCGATCTTCACGACTTGCAAGCACTGCTACCGATAAAAAATGGGCTTGAACAAAAAAGTGACTTGAATAATCTTTATGTTAAAGCCCTATTCCTAAACCTACAACAACTCCTCATACAACTACCTTAGCGCGTGAGCTGTCTGGTGGGTCTGTTTTCACATATAATCTAAATAAATTACATATTATATATCTATATACTATAATTATGCAATTTGATACAATTATGTTTCTAATAACTTACAGATTGATTACGTATTTAGTTTTTGACCCTTAATTGAAAGGCGTTACTTCCAGTATGACGATTCAATTACCAGATAAACACTTATCCAGATATTGTTTTTCATAATAAGGATGTTTTAATGAAAAATTTTTTGCAGACCAAGCCATATCTCCTAATAGCACCCCTCTTTGCTATTGGTGCTACTAGCATCACGGCCTGTAGTGAATCAGACACAAAAGCTGTCGATCGTGTCGAAGAAGCCGAGGCCATCGCCCGAGTGAAGTCACTCGAAGCGCAAGCAACAGAGATTAAAAATGAGCTGGCGGAAAACCCAGGCGCTAAGCTGAACATCAGCATGCCCGCTGAATCGACCATCCCTGACGATGAGTACGGTGCTGCCGTCCGTCGAGGCTTAGAGCTTGCCAATCATACTTATCGAGAGCTACCTGATAACGTCGGCAACAAGCTCAACTGTACTAGCTGTCACTTAGCAAATGGTTCGGAAGCTTATGCTGCACCATGGAATGGTCTACCAGGTATCTTCCCCATCTATCGCTCGCGTGATGCACGTGTCAACTCATTACAAGAGCGCGTCAATGGTTGTTTTCAGCGTTCAATGAATGGTACCCCGTTAGAAGTGGATTCGGATGAGATGAACGCCTTTATTTCTTATATGACGTGGTTATCGCAAGACATGCCAATTGGCGTTTCACCTCCAGGTCGTGGGTTTGTCGAAGTCGACAGCTCGCTCACACCAGACCCTGTCAAAGGAAAAGAGGTTTTCGCTGCGACCTGTACCACTTGCCACGGCGAAAATGGTGAAGGTAAGTATAATGACGATGGCACTTACATATACCCTGCCATCGCTGGTGCAGACTCATTTAACGACGGCGCAGGTATGGCAAGAACGTACAAGGCGGCTGCATTTGTAAAAGGTAAAATGCCTTTTGGTCAAGGCAATACCCTGACTGACCAAGAAGCCATCGATGTGGCCAGCTATAGTAAGTTCTTTTTAAATAAGATACAATCGCTTTAAAGCAAGCGAAATAGCAGAAGAAC
>NZ_JAKDUI010000005.1 GCF_030457785.1 Psychrobacter sp.
AGAGTGTAATCGAAAATTGGCAAAAAGTGAATACACAAGTAGCGATGGCAGGCGAGCAAGCGAATCGTCCAGAAGCTGATGTAACGCTACTTGCTGTTTCAAAAACCAAGCCTGCGGAGATGGTTGCTACATTGGCTGAGCAAGGGCAGTGTCACTTTGGGGAGAATTACCTACAAGAAGCCATCGAAAAAATCAACAGTTTGAAAGCCAATACTGACTGTGAAGATATTGTGTGGCATTACATCGGCAGTATTCAGCGTAATAAGACTCGTGATATTGCGGAAAATTTCGACTGGGTACAAACAGTTGAGCGTGACATCATCGCCAAACGTTTAAACAACCAACGCCCAGAGGCATTGCCACCATTGAACGTGCTGATTCAAGTAAATATCGATAACGAGGATAGCAAGTCAGGATGCCTGTCAGCAGAGCTACCTGAATTGATTAGTACAATCAAAGGATATAAGCGATTACAATTGCGTGGCTTGATGATTATTCCTGCAAAATCAGATACCAATGCCTTTGCTCGAACCAAACAATTATTTGAGGACGTCAAAGGCGCTCATCCAGAGCTCAGTAAGTGGGATACCTTGAGCATGGGTATGAGTGGCGATATGGTTGAAGCGATAGCTGAGGGTTCGACGATGGTGCGTGTCGGTACTGCTATTTTTGGGGAGCGATCTTAATCAGCGTAAGTACGCAGTTGCTATCAATACGCCAGATGTTTGATGTGTATAGGTGAGTAAAGTCAAGCCATACTTGATAGCAGAATTGGTGTAAACAATAAAATCAGCACATGAAAATAGCATGTGAAAACAATACTAAGTCAAAGCAACAAAAGATAGAGTGTAGATATAGTGCGGCGTACAAAAACAAAAAAGCCGGGCAAGTACCCAGCTGATCATAATAAGTAAGGTTTGATCGTAAAGGATTGGGCTAGTAACTTAGTTTGTGTTGTGTGGTTTATGTTGCGTGCAGCTCTGCCAATAACAACCAAATAGTAGCGTCGTTGGCAAAGCTGTGATGAATAGCTAGCCTTTAATAGACCACTTATTCACCAATGGATAGCGACGTTCACGACCAAAGGCTTTATGGCTGATTTTTGTACCAATCGCTGCCTGACAGCGTTTGTATTCGCTGTTATCGACCATTTTAACAACTTTGGCGACCATGTCTGCGTCAAAGCCTTTATCAACGATCTCTTGATAGCCCATGTCTTTATCGATATATGACATCAGCACCTCATCCAACACATCGTAATCAGGCAAGCTGTCTTGATCTTTTTGGTCTGGGCGTAGTTCGGCTGATGGCGGGCGAGTAATGACACGCTCAGGAATCACGGGCGTGTCTTCTAAACGGTTACGGTAGCTGGCCAGTTTATATACCTGTGATTTATAGACGTCTTTTAGGACATCAAAGCCACCGGCCATGTCACCATATAGGGTCGAGTAACCAACGGCTAACTCGGATTTGTTGCCTGTGGTGATGACCAGATGACCAAATTTGTTCGATAGTGCCATCAGTACCACACCGCGAGCACGTGCTTGGATATTTTCTTCGGTGGTGTCTGATGGTGATTTATTAAATAGTGGGGCTAGGGTGTGACGAATGCCTTCTACTGCATCGAAAATTGGGCAAACGGTATAAGAGACATTCAAGCGGCGTGCCTGCGCTTGTGCGTCCTCTAAGCTGATCTGTGACGTGTATTCGTACGGCATCATCACTGCATAGACCTTATCAGCGCCCAGTGCATCGACAGCGATACAGAGTGTCAGTGCTGAATCGATGCCGCCTGAGAGACCGACGATAACACCAGAGAATCCTGAAAGATTGACGTAGTCACGCAATCCAACCACCAGCGCTTGATACATCTCAGACTCACGGCTCAGTGATAGAGGTGCTTTAGGCTGGACATCAAACTTTGCAGTTTTCACATCTAAAGTGGCTAGCGACAGCTGATCCATAAAACGTGGTGCTTCGTGGGCAACGCTGCCATCCGCTTGGGTGACCAATGATCCACCGTCGAATACCAAGTCATCTTGACCGCCAACGGCATTGGTATAAATGATTGGTAGATCGTTTTCTTTGCTGCGTTTGCTCAGCATGGCTTTGCGGTCTTCTTGCTTTTCGATTTCAAAGGGCGATGCATTTAAGCTCACAATAACGTCAGCACCTTGTTTTTTCAGTTCAGCAATCGGGCCTTTATCCCATAGATCTTCGCAGATCAGTAGACCAATGGTGATGCCTTTAAAATCAAACAGTACTTGATTGCGACCTTTATCGAAGTAGCGGCGCTCATCAAATACGCCATAATTGGGTAGGATTTGCTTGTGATAAAAGCCTTTTTGATGACCATTATGAAGAATAGCCGCAGAGTTAAAAGTACCGTGATGATCGACATGCGGATAGCCAACAATCATGACGATGTCATCGACATCACTCAAGGTAGACAATGCACTTTTGACTCGGCCTGACAGGCTAGGGCGTAGTAACAAGTCTTGCGGTGGGTAACCTAAAAGTGCCAACTCTGGAAATACGATGACGTCGGCACCTTGCTCGCGGGCTTCTAATGCGAGGGTGCGCATTTTTTTGGCATTGGCTGTGATATCACCGACCAAAAAATGTGATTGTGCCATCGCAAAAGTGACAGTTTCTGTTGATTTATGGGTGTTATTGGCCTCATTCGAGGTATCTAGATGGGGATTATCAGTGTCTTTTGACATTGTTATTTTTCCTGTCGATATATTATTAAAATTTGGTAAATCAATGGTTAAATGTAATTCTGTGTTGGTCTACAATGAAACCCGAAATTAACTCAACATAATGCGCTTCTATAGCGAGTTCGAATATTGAACCTGTGCGTTGAGCTTAAAATCACCTCTGGATTTATACTATATTGGTAAGTACCTGACTTATAGAGTCTTGTACCTGATAACCAAGTTTATAGCACTGCTCTGATATTTGGATCTTATAAGCGTCTAGAGAAGAGCCATAAAAGCGGGTTTTGGCTTCGCAAGTCTTCTTGCGGAATTGCATGCTTGTATAGGTCTAAAGCGCAGTCAAAACATGACTTTAGATGGCCAAAATTAGTGAAGCTGAACCCACGCAATTTTATTAAGACCCTAAAAATAATTGCTTTAGTATAACATCAATTGCCATGACAAATAGAACGCGACAGTGAATTAGCTGACAGGACTTCGCTCAAAGGTGTGAGTGCCAAATCAGCCATGATAATTATTAATTATCGGATTTTATATGGCTGTCATTCTTGCGTCAGCGGTCACCGCTAAATACGGGAGAAAGTTGTAAGTAAAGATTACAACATAGCATTATTTATTTGGGTTATTTTATTGCATAATAAAACATTGCGGTCACCTCGTATTATCATATTCAAAAGTATCATGGTTATGATGGACAGTGATTATGGTTACGGTATCATGGAGGACAACACTCTGAAAGTATCGTTTTATCTGTCGTTTACCGCTCACAACCCTCGTTAGTGAATACAGCTTGTGGACATAGTCTATATGCTAGTGTTCATCACAAATTTATAAACTTGCCAGCAATACTGTAATAGGGCGTTGCTGTCCGCTCTTGGTTTATACGCTATGATCGAAAACTGGACAAAAGAATTTATTATTCAGCGCTTACTGGCCATTACTTTGCTAGTGGTGTTGTTCATACTGTGCTTTCGAGTGATACAGTTTTTCATTGTGCCAGCACTGTGGGCGGCGATTTTGGCGTATGTCACTTTTCCTATTTACAATTTTTTTCATCAAAAGGTTAAGTTGAGTCCAGATTTTAGCGCCGCCATCATGACCATCAGTATCTCCTTGATCATAGGCGTACCACTCGTCGCGGGCGTTTTTATCTTACAGCAAGAAGCACTTAGCTTAATAACCAATATAATCTATCGTATCAAGGTAGGTTATCTAGATGTGCCTGAATCTATCAAAGAGCTGCCCATCATTGGTCAGCAAATCAAAGACGTCTTGTGGAGGATTAACAAAAATCCAGAAGGAACGCTTGATGCCTTTCGTCTTTGGGCGCAGTCACATTTATATTATGGCAAAGTTGCCTTTGATGTGGTGTTCAGTAGTTTGGCTAAGCTTGGTATGGCGCTGATGACGCTGTTCTTTTTTTATCGTGATGGGACAAGTTTGATTCGTCAAATCCGTCAAGCATTGCGCAATATTATTGGCAATCGTATCGATGGTTATATTGATTCGGTCGGGACGACCACACGTGCTGTGGTTTATGGTATCGGTCTGACGGCGTTGGTGCAGGCTATCCTGGCTGGTATTGGCTATTATTTTGCTAGTGCGCCGAGTCCTATCCTACTGTCTATTATTACCTTCATCATCGCTCTGATCCCATTTGGTACGCCATTTGTGTGGGGCGGTGTCTCGATTTGGCTATTGAGTCAAGGCCACACCGCAGAAGGTATTGGTTTGGCATTGTGGGGCGTGCTGGTGATTAGTTGGGTTGATAATCTTATCCGCCCTATCGTTATCAGTGGTGCGACCAAAATCCCTTTTATTATTATATTTATCGGTGTATTGGGCGGTCTAACGGCATTTGGTTTTGTAGGCTTGTTCATCGGTCCGGTCGTATTGGCCATTGGACTGGCAGTCTGGCGAGAGTGGATTTCACAGCATAAGAATGAGCTTTTTGCGCAGCAGGAAGTGGTGCTGTCTGACTCCCGGACGTTACCAACTGAGTTTCCAACCGAGAAAGAATCAGAGTAGAAACACATGACGATGTTAAATGAGACGGCTGCACATACAGGGCAAAATAAAATAGACACTGTTAAAAATCTCACCATAGTGGCGGATAGTAATATCGCAAGCTTGGACGATTTTTTTAATGCTTCTATGCTTGGTCAGTTGACTGGACAATCGGTCGATATCATCAAGGTTGCTGGGCGAGAGATCAATGCAACGCTGATTGCTGATAAGCAGCCGGATGTGCTGCTGATACGCTCGGTGACGCAAGTAAGTGAGCCGTTATTAGCAGATAACGATAGTGTTCAGTTTGTTGGTTCAGCGACGATTGGTACCGACCACGTCGATCAAGGGTATTTGGCGCAGCGTCAAATCAGCTTTGCTAATGCTGCTGGCTGTAGTAAACATTCGGTAGCCCAGTATGTGTTAACGGCAATCCTAACATTACGTCCCACGCATTGGCAGCAGCCGTTAACGCTCGGTATCATCGGGCTGGGTAACATCGGTAGTACGTTGGCTCAGTATGCTATCGAACTCGGTTGGCACGTATTGGGCTATGACCCATTGCTGCCTGCATCGAGCCTGAATAATGCCAGCTTTGAACAAGTGATTCGCCAAAGTGACGTTGTCAGCTTGCATGTTCCTTTGACCGACATCAAAAGCGTTTCTCACCCCAATGGCAGCGACTATCCAACGCGGCATTTGCTTGATAAGACGGTATTTGACATGCTGCCAGCAGAGACATTATTGATCAACAGCGCCCGCGGTCCGGTCATTCATGCGAGCGATTTAGAGGCAGATATTGAGCGTACTCAACGTCAAGTGGTGCTCGACGTGTTTGAGCATGAACCCCAGATTACAGAGAGCCTATTATCCAAACTGGCTATCGCGACACCGCATATCGCTGGCTATACCGTCGAAGGTAAGCTGCGTGGTACGCAAATCATCTATGATGAGCTTTGTGAAAGTCTAGCAGTCACACCTGCCCAATTTATGCATGACTTACTGCCGCTCAATATGTTTTTGTGGCCGGAGTTGAAAGCGCAGCCAGTTAAATTGATCAAGTTTTATGACATCATGCAGGATGACAGAGATTTGCGTGCCAAAGTCATTGACGGGCAAGTCAGTGGCGCTGACTTTGATCAACTGCGCCGTGACTATCACTTACGCCGCGAATGGCTGTTTTAAGTCTATTTTTATTTCTCAAAAGCCGCAGTAAACACTCATGAGTCAAGCAAACGAACAACACCAAGCAAAGCAATCAAGTCAAGAAGGTTACTCTTCCTATAATCCTAGCTATGCACCGACCATGACGTTAGCCATGGCAAAGCAGCGTGCCCAAACTATCAATGCCATTCGGCAGTTTTTTACTAGGCGGAACGTCTTGGAGGTGCAGACACCACTGCTGTCACAAGCAGGCAATACGGATACTTTTTTGCAGTCAGTTGCGGCGCAAGTTACTTATCAAGATAAGCCTTGCACCTATTATCTGCACACCTCGCCTGAGTTTGCTATGAAGCGTTTATTGGCCAGTTGGCAGGTGCCCATTTATCAAATTTGCTCGGTATTTCGGGATAACGAGATAGGCGTTCGGCATAATATTGAATTCACGATGCTGGAATGGTATCAGCCCAATTATACTCTGGATGATATGGCCAAGGAGCTAGGCGAGTTATTGGAGGCGCTCTATGGTTATCCAGTGGTGATGAGTCATTATCGTTATGTCGATGCGTTTATGGACTTTGTCGGTATACATCCGTTGACAGCGAGCCTAGATGCTTTACAAGCGGTGGCAGAAGATAAAGGACTAACAGGCTTTGATTTTAATACTGAGCAGAACAAGTTGGTGGAGAGCGAAGATAATATTCGTCAAAGTTGGTTGGATTTATTGTTTAGCCACGAAGTTGAGCCGAACTTGGGTCACGATTTACCAACCTTGATCGTAGATTATCCACCTGCGACTGCCGCACTAGCGAAAACAGCGGTCGATAAAGAAGGTAACAAGGTCGCCAAGCGGTTCGAGTTATATATCAATGGTATCGAGATTGCCAATGCTTATGATGAGCTGGCAGACGGGCAGGCGCTTAGAGCGCGGTTTGAGGAAGATAACCAATCACGCAAACGTCATAATCTGCCACAAATGCCAATAGATGAGCATCTATTGTCCGCCTCGGATGATTTGGTGCCTTGTAGCGGTATTGCTCTTGGTATCGATAGACTGTTGATGGTAATCACAGGTGCTAGCCATTTAGATGAGGTTATTTCCTTCCCTAGTGGTGTGGCTTGAGTCGCTAAAATGGCTATATGATCGTTATTAGAAAATAGGTGCTATAAAAAAGTGAGCAGGTCAAAAGATCTGCTCACTTTTTTCTTTTTTAAACGGTTACTTTAAGGCTGTATATGTCGGAGTTCATATAGTCAGCGGACCACTAAACGGCTACGGCGTTATTTTCCTTAGATGCGCTGCTTGTACAATCTACAGTCGGCTGCCTTGTAGCTATTTTAGAGTTCTTTGACTATCGGGTGAGACGTAGTTCTTTGACTATAGAGCGAGATGTGGTTATCTGCTATAAACTTGCGACGGCCTCATTGATTGCTGTCTCTCCGTTTTTCAGACTAAAGACTTTTTTGGTGGTGTTACTTGCTCCGAGTACAGCAGCTAACGTGGTAGCAACATCTTCAATGGCATTTTCGCCAGCACTGCTATCATTGATAGTAATTTTGCCGGTCGCCTCGCGCTCTTTTAGAGCACCAGCTTGCACGATGGTATAGTCAAGTGAGCTGTTATTTACCAACCACTGATCAGCGTAATGTTTGCAGATGTAGTACTCTTTTAAGTCATCGATGGCCGGATTATCCCATTTGCTTGTGTCTAATGAAAACACCGTGCTCAGCATGATATAGCGCTGGATACCTTTATCTTCAACTGCCTGTATGGTTTTAACGGCCCCGTGTAGGTCTACTTCTAAGACGTTTTTGCCGCCGCTGCCAGCCACGAAGTAAACAGCATCAATATCCGAGTCGATCTGCTGCTGGATAGCGTTTTTTTCAGCGGTAATATCTAAATCTATTTGAGCGTAGTTGTCGTCGTTGAAAAGTTGCTCAGTTTGACGAGTAGTACCGATAACTTTATGGTTGTCTGCCAATAGTTGCTTGACCAGATCCGTACCGACTCGACCACTAGCACCAATTACTAAAATTTTCATAGCCACTCCTATCCTTGTATTCTTATTTATGTTCATACTTTTTTAAAGTTTGACTTTCAAGCATTCAGAGTAACAACTATAGGCGGCACGCTCCGTTATGAAGCGTGCTTTTTGCATAGCGTTTGGTTATAGAGTGTATAGGGTTTGCAAGGCGAGGACACTAAGGAAAGGCAAAAAGACGTCTGAATGGACGACTGCGCTTAGGAGGTAACATTCAGACGCGGCAGACTATGGATATTGAGTGTATTCGGAACGAGACCTAGCGTACTAGCTTATTTAATCCGTCGGCAAACGATTTTTTGTCGCGGTCACCGTAGGGTTTTTGTCCGCTCATCTCCTGTAGCTCAAGCACGCCAGTACCGCGCATGGTGTCCATGAAATCACGCATGTTGAGTTTTTGCTTGATATTGTTTTTATCATAGACCACCCCTCGTGTGGTCAAAACCATACCGCCTTTGTCCAAAATATCATTGGCCAAAGGGATGTCGCTAGTGATAGCCAAGTCGCCAGATTGTATTTGCTCGACGATATAATCATCTGCTTTATCAAACCCTGATGGCACGACGGTCATGACGAGCAGCGGTGATTTACGCAGTCGTATGGGCTGATTGGCAACGAATATTGCTACCGTTTGTGTGCGTTCAGCAGTTTTGATAATCAAGTCTTTGGCTATCGAAGGTACTGAGTCAGCATCTACCCATATTTGCATTATTTTTTTGCCTTTGCAGTTTTAGTTTTGGCGTCTGCTGGATTGCTGATTTCACTATTTGCATTTTTTGGTTCAGATGCTTTGTCTGGCTCGTCGGCAATCACGGTATTGCTAGGCGTTTTATTGTCAGGAGCTTTGTCGTTAAGGGCTTTACTGCCAGACACGCTGTTATCTCGAGCTCCAGTGTCTTTTATTTGAGCAGAGCTTAGTTGATCGTCGTTTACTTGCTCTTGTTGCTGTCTAGACTCATATTCTTTACGTAGACCGACTTTGTTGGGCAATACGGCGACCACTTTTGCCATTGAAGGCTCTAGGTCTACCACGTCATTTGGCATCAAAGTGATGTGTGCAATTTTACGGTCTTTACGCTCAGATTTATGATAGCTATGGTAGTGTACTCCGTCGATAGCCAATAGTGCGCTGATATCAGGATATTGTCCTAGCACGTTGACCATAATCGCAGGATGAACGTTGTCTGTATCACCTAAAGGCAAGTTCACCACGGCGCGGATATGGTTTTCGAATTGACTGGTGATAGCGCCTTCGATACTCCAGTGCCCAGAGTTGTGGACGCGTGGGGCGATCTCATTGGCAAGCAGGAAGTCATGATCACGATCGTCTTTAGTGACAAATAACTCAAGTGCCATCACACCCACATAGCCTAGGTGATTCATGACGGTGGTGATGGCTTCTTTTGCCTGGCTAAATATATGACTGGTACCAACAGCGGGCGCTTGTGTTTTGGCCAAAACTCCGTGGAAGTGGTGATTTTCAACCAAGTCATAGCAACGTACTGTGCCATCTTGTGCGCGTGCAGCGATGATAGATACTTCACGGCTAAAGTCAATAAAGCCTTCTGCGATTAGCGGGGCAGGGGTGGGTGTTAGGCTACCTTTACCACTGACGGCATCTTTGAGGTCTTGCCAATCGGCCTTAATATCACTTTCTTGTTTGATGACGTATTGACCTTTACCGTCATAGCCACCGCGACTGGTTTTGAGGACAATGGGTAATCCCAACGCTTCGCAAGCATGTTTTAAATCTGCTTCAGAGCTGATTTCTTTGAAAGGCACTGTGGCAATATCCAAGTCGTTGAACATCTGCTTTTCTTTTAAGCGGTCTTGGGCGATATCAAGTGCGATCGGCGGTGGAAACATGCCTTGCTTATTGCCAGACTTTGATAAGTTGGCCAATTTTTCGACGGTGGCGGTCGGTGTGTTCTCAAACTCCAAGGTAAAGACATCAGCAGCCGCGATGAAGTCATCGAGCTGATCACTACTGAATACTTGCCCATATAGGCTGGCAGGGCAGTGAGCGTTGTCTTCTAAAAATACACATTGATATCCGAGTGGCATCGCTGCTTCTGCGAGCATCATGCCAAGCTGACCACCGCCTAAGATGCCGATGGTTCGGATAGTTTGGGTAACAGGATAAGCGTTGGCTGTGGTCATGGTATAGACTCTTTAAATAAAAAAATGAATAAGGCTTAAGTCATGCGTCGAAGTATCAAAAACTAAACGCTATTTTTATTGAAAACCTAAGCGCTATTAAGTAAGTGCTATTAAGTAAGTGTTGTTAAATAGGAAAAGGTGCAACGTATGCACCTTGTGTTTAGTAGAAGCTGTCTTAAAAAATCGTAAATTTAGGGTGTGTTCTCAACTCAATAGATAATTTTCTCAATGGGTTGGAAGTGGCCAAATTTTTGCCAATCTAGCTCAACTCAACGTAAATTAACTTAGTGGTTGATAAT
This sequence comes from Psychrobacter sp., assembly GCF_030457785.1. GTDB lineage: Bacteria > Pseudomonadota > Gammaproteobacteria > Pseudomonadales > Moraxellaceae > Psychrobacter. The sequence goes on from NZ_JAKDUI010000005.1 coordinate 10,390, forward strand.
ACCAGGCGTTGGACTAGCCAGAATGGTTTCGGTTTGCGTTTGGCGCATAGTATCTAGCTTAGTAGCAATTGATTCATCATGCAAGGCGAGCACTTGAATCGCAAGCAGAGCAGCGTTGTAAGCACCAGCTGTACCAATCGCTAATGTTCCGACAGCCACCCCTTTAGGCATCTGCACGATAGAGAGTAAGCTATCCCAACCGCTGAGCATTGACGACTTGACAGGCACACCAAACACAGGGAGTGGGGTTTGGCTAGCGCACATACCTGGTAGGTGCGCTGCACCGCCAGCACCAGCGATAATGACCTGTAAACCGTTGTCTTTGGCATTTTTTGCATAATCAAACAATCGGTCTGGCGTTCGATGCGCTGAGACGACTTCACAATCAAAAGCAATGTCAAAGTCTGCCAGTAGCTGTGCGGCTGCGCTCATGGTCGCCCAGTCAGACTGCGAGCCCATGATGATGCCGACTTTTGGTTGACCGGTAGGAGAGGTGATAGGACCGTTTTGATCAACAGATTTAACAGTTGCTGAAGTTTTGCTCATGCTTTGATTCTCTCAAAAAGACCATCATACAAAAGTTTTGCTGCTTTCGTAAAGCCGAGATTGATGTTTAGTCGTGAAGTCTTGTTGGTAGTGCCATTTTTATGAATTACTTTTAGAAGACTTATCGTGATGATGTTGAATAAAGTTGTCGGCTGTTAGTGGTAATGGTTTGGTTGTATCGAGCTGATAACAAGTCAGGTAACCATTGTCCGCCGCTGCTGAATAATCAGTACAAGCCACTTGCGCGCTGAGTGGTTCGGGTGCTCCTGTCAGCCAATAGTGGCCGATAAATACAGGCTTATCGGTATCAAGTGCAAAGTCTATATTCTCGGCCAGCACATGTGGCGGAATCTGAGCCAGCGCGGAAGAAGGAGCACGGGCAATCTCGTAAATAGTACGTGTATTCAGATCATCAAGCCACCAGCGGACTCGTACACGCTTGCGCTCCGTACCCTCTTTATCGATCATCACCAAGCCGTCTGGTAGCGGCACTTCTACACCCTTTAACACTCGCTCTAAGGCATCAAAAGGAGGTGTGAATTCTCTCGAAGTTGCCTTGAGCGCGCGAGGGGTCAAGCAGTTGTCAGACGTCAAGAATGGCTTCAATACCGCCATGCTATCGACATCCCAGCAAGCATGAACAAAGCAGGCGTCATCAGTCTCTAGCCACAATGGGATCTCATAAAGACGATTGAGCCAATACCGATGTGCCTCAGAGCCAAATGGCACTTCTGCCAAAAACGCTTCGTGCTGGCGTGTGTGCGCATCATCATGCGAGCGCAAATATTGGGTTGGTTGTTCAGGGTCAGATGTGGCAAAGGCTAAAGCATTGTATTCATGATTGCCCATCACTGCATCAGCGACGTCGGCATCTAACATCGCAAAAACGATCTCTAGTGTTGCTATCTGTTGCGAGCCACGATCGATCAAATCACCAATAAATAGCGCTCGATGACCGGCTGGCGGCACGAAGCACTCGCCATCATGGGTATAGCCCAATTCCGTAAGCAGTCCGACTAGCTTATCTGCGTAGCCGTGAATGTCGCCAATAATATCTATAATCATAATGAACTATCAAATTTTAAGTGATTTTAGGTGGTTTTACGTGGCTTCAAGTAGTTTTAAGTGGCTTCAAGCAATAATGGGTGTGACAGAATAATATGGCAGTGTAATTCAAGGGATGTGCACAATACAAAACGCTTAAACGTTGGATAATCGCCGGGTTAAAATCCTGGCGATAATAGAGCGCCGATGAAATGTGGCAGGACCTGTGGTTCTAGGACAATGGTTGCGATGACCCCAAATGCACCGCCCCACATGTGCGCCATGTGATTGATGTTTGATCCGCCGCGTTTGTCAGCATAGATACTGTAAGCCACATATGCAACTGCAAAGAGAATCGCAGGAATAGGAATAACAGCAAACAGGTACAACGTCTCCCATGGTGCCAGCAAAATAAAGGCAAATAACACCGCCGAAACACCACCTGATGCTCCCAGACTTAAGTAGCTAGCACTGTTTTTATTTTTAAGATAGCTTGGAATCATGGCAATGATAATGGCGGCCACATAAAACACCACAAAACCGTAACCAAATAAAAATGATTGGTAGAGTCCTTCGATGGCTCGACCGAAAAAATATAAAGTAAACATGTTAAAAAGCAGATGCATGCTATCCGCATGGATAAAACCATGTGTCACGAACCGATCCCACTGACCGTTGTTTACTGCTGGTGGATAAAAAATAAAGCGGTTAAACATCGTCTTGTTTTGCCATGCTAGCAAGCTGATAATAACCGTAATAATGATGATAAGAGTCGTGTGATTTAACAAGTGATAATCCTTAGGCCGTGCCTAATGTGTGACAGTGCAATAAGTGGCAACGTTGAAAGCCTAAGCATCGCTATGGCTAGATGTGAAATCATGCGAAATCACATGAAATAAGGGTACTCAATGATTAAGCCTTAGCTGCGGGCAACAGAGCAATATTAACAGTAGTCGTATCAATGCCAAGACCTATTATGTGACAAAATGCTGCACTTGTATGCTTTTTAGTGAATAATATAGCAATGTGTCAGACAGCGTGGGCAATGCCTTGTATCTTGATAGTGAGGATGACCATAATGGTAGCATTCATTCAATTCAACAAGGTGTAAATAGCTTCCGGGTGCAAACAGCAGGTGCAAACCTCTCCTAAACAGACGGCTCATTGCGTTGTAGACTTAAAATTGAAAGCTGAAAAAGGCAGTAATCTATGGGTATTATTGATCAACTTGAACAAACCGTTACTCCAGCTGTGTTAGAAGGTCAGGCTCTAGATGACAATGTGGCTTATATCAGTCTGCTCGAGCAGTTCTACGCAATATTATCCGCACGTTTGGCAATGCCCCAAATTTATTCACAACTGCTACGTCGTAATGACACGCTACCAGTTGATGGCGTAGCGGCGGCATCGTTATTTGAGCAGATTTGGCCAGACACCAAGGCGCAGCAGACCATCGTTCAAGAGCTAGCAGCCACGCATCACATCGAACAGTCTGAGACAACACAACTGCTGATCAAAGCAGCTCCACTTGCTTATCGTGAGCTTAAAGCCTTGGCGGACGGGCAGTTTTTGCCTGCCTTTCTACAAGACGAGCAGTCAGCAGTACGGCAGTATTTACCGATTTGGTCGGCACCTATTATCACTGCTGCTCAAAGCATCGACGGTGGAGCAGATATGGATGCCGCAGTAGAAAAAAATACAGCAGCAGTAGGCGAAACCCCCTCAGACAGCCTGCATGAAGAGCCTATTACAGAGGCAAGGAGAAATAATACAACAGCTGATATAGCCAAAACACAGAGTCGAAGCATACGCCAAGCTGATGCTGAAAGTTCCAATGCCGACTTTTTTGAAGAGGATGTTCATGATGACGACCATAAAAGCGCCATTCATGCGAACCCGGCAGCGCATCGTCTGCCGGAAGACAGCGGTGTAAACCAGAAGAAAGGACCTACCCGTAACCAAGGTAATAGACTACTGGTGCGGATGTTTTTATTACTACTGGTTATAGCGGTGATTGGTTTGATTGCTTGGGCATTTCTCGTAAAACCTGACAATGCTGAAGAGATAGAACCAGTCGAAGAAACAGTTACTGCAGAACCTGCTGTTGAGATACCCACGACTGAAGAACCGAAAGAGATAGCGACACCAGTAGAGTTAATGGTGAGCGTGGATGATAGCGGCAGCTTGTATAGTTGTAGTGCGACTGTCGGCGATGCTGCATTGCAAAGCACAATACAGCAGGCGTTTAACTCGAGCTTTGGCGGGCAGTCGAGCCGTTGTGAGGTCACTGTGCAGTCAGGCGTTTCCAACACCATGGCGGATCTGCCAGCACCGTCACTACCGAATATTTTAACCATCCTGAGGTCTATTCCTTTTGCACGTTTACATCTGCAAAATAACAGTCTCAGGTTGGAAGCGCCTGATGATATGCAGCAGCAACGCTTGATCGCTGATATTCGTGCTTTAGCGCCGGCCACGACTATAGCCACGACCACAGACAGTGCAGCAGGTAGCACAGCACCCATTACGACACCTGAGGATAACAATGATAGTGATGTCAGCAGTGAAATGAGTGGCATGAACCATATGTCAGGCATCAATGATCCAAACAACCAAATGGATACCGGTGACGTCCCAGTAAACAATCAGAATGGCTATAATGATAGGATTGCGGAGAGTGGGGAATATCAGGCGACTGAGGATAACACGGGCGATATGGTGATTCCTGCTCCAAATAATAATTCAAATAATCGTTTGGGCAACAATATGAACAATGTCCCTGCTGACAGATTTGATAATTCATTAACAAATAACGGGGCAGCGAATAGCCGCCAAACTAGCCCGTCAGGTCCTATCTCAGAAGCGGAAGCAGATGAGATGGCGAGTAGCGTCTTCGTGGCTGAACCAGCACAGGTTAGGTAGCAGACGGACACAATGTCGTTTCGAGCACAAGTGCCCGCCAGCATGTAAATGGCCTGTGCTTGGATGACTTCGTGGTTACGTGAGGCAACTGAAATATTACTTAATGTAGCATTTGAACAACAACTGGTTGATTGTGCATACATAGTTAGTACTTTTATAATGGCTAAAGTTGAATGTAGAAGCACAACTTCTTACTTATTCAACACCATATATTGTCAAAAACTCTAATAATTAGATCATACAAATAAGCACTATTAAGTGAGGGAGAGCGCATACCATGGATATTATCAGACATTTGAAACAGACGGTCAGCCCAGCTGTCTTAGAAGGTGATCGTAGTCCAGCTAAGGCAAGCTTAATGGAACAGTTCTATGCTATTTTCGCTGCGCGTCTTGCAGATAAAGATACCTACGACCTATTCTCCAACGAAAGTATCGCCAGTGACGATCAAGCATTTTATGATCGAGTTTGGACAGATGGGACGCACCGTGACCAGATATCTCGTGAATTGGCTGGCAAGCACAATGTTGATGTCACTGCCGCACGTGGAATGATTGCCATGGCAGCACCCTTGGCTTTTCACGAAATCAAAAGTCTAGCGGGTACCACACCGGTGCCACAGTTCTTGAGAGACAATCTTGCCAGTTACCAACACCTTATTCCTGCTTGGGCGAGTGCAGTATTGCCCGCCAGTATGTTGGCGGACGTACCTGCTCCTGCCAGTACAGCGCCATCGCAAAGCGAAGAAGAAAAAGGTGGCTTTATGAAAGCACTGCTGCCTATTATTGGTTTGATTATTTTAGGTGCACTGGCATGGGCGTTGCTACGAGGTTGCCAGGAAAACCCTGAGCCTGTCGCCACGCCAGCAGTTACCGAGCAAGAAGAAGATGGTGATCCATCGGCTGTGGCAGCTGACGTTGAGCCTGCTGCACTGAGTATCGCTACTGGTGAGAACCGTGAGCTTTATGCTTGTAGTATGAATGTGGGTGATGAGGCGTTAGAGACGCAAGTCATAGACGCTTTAACTGCTACATTTGGCGAAGAGGCGAATAAGTGCCGTGCGGACGTTGATGATGGTTTTGCAGCAGATATGCCAGCATCCGCTCAGCTTACTTCCATCTTACCTATCGTGAAAAACGTACCAAACGCTAGTATGATCATCAAAGGTGACCAAATCACTGTCAACGCGCCTGACGAAGCTGCACTAGATCAGCTAGTGGCTGACCTGCAAGCTGCTGCACCTGGGATGACCGTTCAAGCGGAAGGTCCGTTAGATCTACAGGGTGAGGTTGATGACAGTTTAGCGGCAGCGGACGCCGCTATGGATGATCTCGGAGAAAACCCTGATTCACGTGATGTGGCTCGTGCCTTGAGCATTCAGGTTATTAACTTTGAAGTAGATGCGTCAGCCATTCCTGAAGTCAATAAAGAGCTGCTTGAGCGTGCCTCACAGATTATCGCTGAAGTACCGGATATGGAGCTGGTAATCATCGGTCACACAGACAGTCAAGCGTCTGATGATTACAACATGGCGTTATCTCGTGAGCGTGCTGAATCAGTGAGAGAATACTTGGTGTCTCACGGCATCGATGCCAGCAAACTGTCGACTCAAGGCATGGGTGAGTCAGAGCCTGTCGCTGACAACTCAACTGAGCAAGGCCGCTTCCGTAATCGTCGAATTGAATTCGTGGTTAGAGACGAGGTGAATGGTGCGAATAATGGGATGAACAGTGCAAACGATGGCATGACTATTAGCAATGATGCGCTTGACCCAGACTTGAACCCACTTGATAGTGATAATGATGATTTGCTACCAGATGGTGATGACGTCACTCAGGGTACTGAGTTAGATCCAACCAACTAATTCTCTAGCGTTTGGGTATCAAAGTTAGAGATTAGCTATCAAAGATTGGCTATCAGCAACGATAAAAAGACCGCTTCACGATGAAGCGGTTTTTTTATTTTGGTCAAACGATACCTGACTTGTCATCGTTTAGAGCTTATAGTCAGTCGGGTCTGTGGTGTTATCGCTGGTGTTAGTGTTGATGGTGCCAGCGGCAGCGGTATCTGAGGGTGAGATATTAAAAAATGTTTGCGTTACATTTTGCTTGGCTTGTTGCCAGTATGCTGCTTGTTGACAGGTTGATTCTAGGCTGCCTTGCCAAGTTGGTATCTGTCCGCACATGGTTTTGATACGGTTTTGATTGGGATAAGGCAGCTCTTGTGCAGAGTCGGCAGCTTCGTGAGCGGCGACACGATCGTTACAGACGAGTGCAATATCGCAACCAGCCTCGATAGCTGCTCGTACACGAGCGCTGACATCGCCTGCTGCTTGTGCACCAGCCATTGATAAGTCATCAGAAAATAATACCCCATCGAATTTCAGGTGTTCGCGGATGATGTCTTTTAACCAAATGTCGGAAAACCCTGCTGGCTTGTTGTCCACTTGAGAAAAAATCACATGTGCTGGCATCAGCGCATCAAGCCAAGGCAAGGTTTGAGCAAAGGGTTGCATATCACTATTAATGATGTCGTCTAAACTACGCGAGTCAACTGCCTCAGCAACATGAGAGTCAGGGGCAATAGCGCCATGACCGGGGAAGTGCTTGCCCGTGGTCGCCATTCCAGCTGCTTTCATACCACGCATAAACTGAGTGGACAGAGCGATAATGGCTTCTGGGTTTTGGTGAAAGCTACGGTCACCAATGACTTGACTGATACCACCTCTATCAAGCACAGGCGCAAAGCTCAAATCAATACCGACGGCCAATACCTCTGTTGCCATTAGGTAGCCGCAGTCATAGGCGCAGCTCAGTGCCTGAGTGGGGTCGTGGTCAAACAATTCACCAAGCTTGCCCATCGCAGGCAATTTGGTGAATCCATCACGTAATCGCGCGACTCGACCGCCTTCTTGGTCGACACCGATTAATATATCAGGATTGTGATAGCGTATATCGTCACATAGAGCTCTCACTTGGGTAGCATCGGTGACGTTTCGGGCAAACAATATCACTCCACCGACTTGAGCTTGTTTGATTAAACTGACATCTTCAGCCGTCAGTGAGGTACTATCGATATCAATCATTAAGACGCCGTACATGGCATAATCCTTATGGTATTTTACGTTGTTTTATTATGGGTATCGCTTACAATAAAAGGTTATTGACGACCTTACAAACAAATCACTAACAACATTGCGAGCTTATCTCTTAGATGGCCTTATTATGACAGTTATTGGCGGATGAGCATAATGTGGCAGGATTTTTGACTCAATTTAATATACATATTATCGCTAGCCATCGACACTGGATAGCAACGATAAATATGATAGAAAGCTATGTATGAGAAGGGATAGTGTGTAAGATTGCTTATACAGTTTGAGACAATTCCATATTTGTGCTCGTGATAGTATTGAGCGAATATTAACAATATTTCGACATTCAGTGATAATAAGTGATAAAAAGTACAGACCATACTCATTTAAATTCAAGCCACTGCTCATGCATCAACAACTTGATGCCTAAAGCATTAGCTTGAATGGTGGCAGCGGATTTAATCATTTTAATTTTATAGGATTGAGAATATCAGGGTGTGTAGAATATTCACAACTGAGCACTGCTCAACACGGCAAAACTATCAAAGCTGTGCCTCAGACCAGACCTAAATCAACGATAATACTCATAATCAAAAGATGGTGCATATTCGTAGACATCGAACCATCCAAAGATAGTTGCAGTCAGTGTCATGGTAGAGTGTTCAAAACGCCTCATTACTAACTTAAAAAACTAGGTATATATGATGAAAAAACAACCAGTACAATGGTTACTCAGTGCAGCATCAGTAGGCATCGCCGGTATCATTCTTACCCAAAGCTATGGCACAGCAGTCGCAGAGACCAATACTGAGGGGTTTGTACAGACGCCTGAGCAAAAAGTCACCACTCGTCAGGTAGCTGCCTTGCTAGATCGTAGTCATTACCTCAATCAGCCGTTAGATAGCCAAACAGGCGGTGAAGTGCTGTCTATGTATATTGATAGTCTCGACCCCAATCACACGTTGTTTTTGCAATCTGATGTCGACGAGTTTACAGAAAAATACGCTGACGAATTTGGCGCTCGCTTAAAACGTGGTGATCTGTCAGCTGGCGTAGATGTGTACGAGCGTTATCGTCAGCGTTCAGACGAGTACTTTGCAATGGCAAGTGAAATGCTCAAAACAGATATCGACCTGACAGGTGATGAGACAATCGTACTGGATCGTGAAAACCTCAATCATTTTGAAGATAAAGATGCCCAGCGTGATTATTGGGAGCGTCAGCTGAAATTTCAGTTGATGAGTATTACTTTGGGTCAGGAGGACGAAAAAGCCAAAGAACAAGTCTTTTTAGAAAATCCTGATATCACTCGTGGACAAGATTTGGTACGTAACGATGAGCGCACACCCAGCGAAATCTTGCAAAACCGTTTGTCACGACAGCAAGAACGCTCGGAACGTCGTAAAGACGATGAAATCATGGAAGGCATATTGAATATGGCGATGCTGACCTATGATCCGCACAGCAATTATTATGCGCCTATTCAAGCGACGGAAATGGAAATTCAGTCTAGCTTGCAACTGGAAGGAATCGGCGTTTCTATTCGCCCTGATCGTAAAAACCCAGACTACACACGTATTGTGACTCTGGTAGACGGTGGTCCCGCCGCGAAAACAGGTCAGGTAAAGCCGAATGATTTGATTATCGGTGTTGCACAAGATGGCGAAACCATGACTGATGTGGTTGGTTGGTCGACGCGTGAGATTGTCGCTTTGATCCGTGGTAAGCGTGGTACGGCGGTGACCGTTAAATTACGTCAACCCAATACACCTGATGCTAGTGCCCGTACAGTGACCATCGTGCGAGATATCATCGAACAAGAAGAGTCAGGCGTCAAACAGAGAGTCGTTGAAGTGCAGCGCCCTGATATTGATGAAACGCCCAAGCGTATTGGTGTGCTTGAAGTACCGAGCTTTTACCTAAACTACCGTGCACGCCGCAATGGTGAAGAATACCGTAGCGTTAGTATAGATACGGCGGAAGCACTAAAGGCGCTCAATGAAGAAGACATCGATGGCCTAGTAGTGGATATGCGCAATAACCCAGGTGGTTCACTAGACGAAGTTGCCAAGATGTTAGGTTTCTTTATAAAAAGCGGACCTATGGTACAAATCCGTGACAACCGTGGCAACATCCAGGTCTATCGTGATAACGACGGTGGCGAGCAGCTTTATGACGGCAAAATGGCTGTCATCACCAACTTAGCCTCCGCTTCTGCGAGTGAAATTTTTGCCGCTGCCATTCAGGATTATGGTCGTGGGCTAGTTGTTGGCAGTACCACCACAGGTAAAGGGACTGCGCAAATTCAATTGAATAACTTGGCGCTAGGCTCTGCTGCTTTGACTCAACGTAAGTTTTACCGCGTGACTGGTGGTAGTACACAAAATAAAGGGGTAGTCCCAGATGTTGAGTTGGTCAATATCTACGACGACGCTACTTTTGGCGAGCGCTCGCAGAAAAAATCTTTGCCTTGGGACACTATTAGAACATCCCCTTATAAACCTGAAGGAAAGTTCACTAGCGACACGCTGGAAACACTCAATCAACAATCGAAAATTCGTCAGGAAACAAACCCACAGTTCGTTTATCTATCAACACTAAATGATATTCGCGATATGGAAGATGAGCAAAAACCAATCCTTCTAGATATAGACAGTCGTCGTGATAAGATGCAGCTGATTGAAAAACGGTCATTAGAAGCAGAAAACAAACGTCTTATCGCCACGGGTGAGAAACCGTATGCTAACTGGGATATATATCAAGCAGCGATGGATGCTAAGTTTGAAGAGCGCAGTCAGATGAAAGCCGACGAGCGACCAGAGCTGCCTGAAGACGAAGCCTTTATCAAAGAAGCAGCCTATATCATGCTTAGTGCTGATGCAGAAGAAACACTGAGTCCTGAAGAAAAGCTATAAATTCAAGCAATAAACCTCGGTAAAAAATCCGTGTACGCATATGCTTACACGGATTGACGTTTAGACCTCTTACCAATGATAGGTTGATTTGCGATTATAACTGTACGGCACGATTGGACAGAACGGTTCACTGATACTAGGGATTGGTATCGCAAAGATCGCATCAAGGATTGATGGTTTGCTGATTAAGGATGATAGGGCTGGATGCCTGTCAGTTATAAGATACCTCGGGATAAGGTTACTTGTAACGTTAACATGGATGGTTAGTGATGAAAGCCGCATAACGCCTGTCGTTATGCGGCTTTGTTATGTCTGTGGATCAAACGTGTCGGTCATGCCTGTTTTATAGAGTATATTTGCAGCGCTACAACCAATTAATGCCAACTTCAATACAGGTTTCCCTTAATTCAGGTACTCCTTTAATACAAGTTTCAATATCAAGCACTACTCGCAACTTCGTCAACAAACATTATCTAATAGACACTAAAAAAGGCCAGCAACGATGGTTATTAACCATAGCCACTGACCTTTTTTTGATTAGACAATGATTTTATTCTAAGAAAAAATTATCATCTAATGCTGCATCGCTTCGGTTTAGAAAAGATTAGTGCTCAACGCCACCAGCGCCGTGTACGTGGCCATGGTTTAGTTCTTCTTCGTTTGCTGCACGTACTTCTTGGATTTCAACATCAAAAGTTAGACGCTTACCAGCCAATGGGTGGTTAGCATCAACAGTGACTTCTTGATCGTTTACAGCAGTAACTGTAACCAACATTACTTGGCCACCAGCTTCTGACTGGAACTGCATGCCAGGCTGAATGTCGTCAACACCTTGGAAGTTTTCACGTGGCACGTGTTGTACCGCTTGTTCTTGGTATTCGCCGTAACCGTCGGCAGGCTCAATAACAGCATTTACTTTTTCGCCAGCAGATTTGCCTTCTAATTCTTTTTCTAGGCCTGGAATGATGTTGCTGTGACCGTGTAAGTAAGCTAGTGGCTGACCTTCAGGTGATTTGTCGATCACGTTACCTTCGTCGTCTGTTAGCGTGTAGTTGAATTTTACGGCAGTGTCTTTTGCGATAGTAGTCATAAAATATCCTAAATATATCAGTGTAAAAAATTAAATACGATTGCAATAAACCTAAAAAAGCCAATCAACCAGCAAAAAAAGCCACGTTATTAGACAGTTATCATCAGTTTATCAAAGTAACTTTAGCAGTTAGCCTCTTTAATTGAGATGGGTTACAGAACTTTCAAGGCAAAAACCATAAAAAAGGCAAGTTTTATAAAAATAAAGTAATTTTCTTAATTATGTAGGTAGCTAAAGGCGTCTAAGCCCTTGCCAGTTGCGTTTTTTCTCAAGTGCTTCTACCATAATGACAGCAGATAATAGTGATAATAATTAAGGTGAAAGAGACAATGAGCACATCTAATGACACAAGTCGCGGCCAGAAACGCAGTGAGGCATGCCTCAACAATGATACTCAAGTGACGACCGATATCCGCTATCAGTTTGATTTTGAGCGTTACTTTGAGCATCTGGTGGATGTCTCACTCACCTTTACGGCAGCGACAGATTCACCGCAGCTTTGGTTGCCTGCATGGATACCGGGCAGTTATTTGATGCGTGAGTTCGCCAGAAACATTACTGCGGTGCATTATCAAATTCTCGATAGTCAAACAATGAGTAGCGAGGCACAACCAGAAACCCATCGTGCGGAGAAAATAGACAAACACACTTGGCAGCTGCCTCAGGTAAAGGCAGGACAGGCAATAGAGGTGTGTTATGAAGTCTATTGTTATGATCTATCAGTACGTACTGCTTATGTGGATCAGCAGCGTCTATATGGCAACTTCACATCCCTTGCATTGGCCATCGATGGACATGAGCATCAGCCTATACAGGTAAAGCTGATTGTGCCAGCAGCGTTCTTAGCAAATAAAGACGAAGAGCGTGTATGCTTAGCAACAGGTTTGGACTCTATAGATTTACGTTTGGATGGGCAGTATTGTTTGGCACTGCAGGTGGATAACTATCATGATCTGATTGATTATCCTTTTGAGTTCGCTGAACAAGACAAGTTTGATTTTATTATTCAGGATGATAAGCATCAGACGTTGAGCCACCGTTTTTATATTTCGGGCAAGCACAGCGCTAATATGGGCAGATTGCAGCAAGATGTGACTCAGATTTGCCAAACCTATGTGGATTGGTTGGGTGATGCACCCTTTGCTGATTATACGTTTATGACCTTTGCGAGTGGCAACGATTATGGCGGTCTTGAGCATATCAATTCTACCAGTTTGATTACGCCGCGTCGTGATTTACCCAGTATCGATGAACCAGCCGTGCCAAATAGTAACTATCAGCGCTTTTTGGGGCTATGCAGTCATGAGTATTTTCACGCTTGGTGGGTCAAGACTGTACGCCCAGATGTCATGCTAGATGCGGATCTGCGTCGTGAGGCGTTCACGCCGCTGTTGTGGGTGTTTGAAGGCTTTACTTCTTATATCGATGATTTTATGTTGCAAGCATCGGGTGTCATCGACAAACCAAGCTATCTGGAGTTGTTAGCAGAGCAAATTAACCGCTATCATCAAACCCCTGGACGCGCACATCAAAGCGTTGCAGAATCTAGCTTTGATGCTTGGATTAAGCTATATCGCAGTGATGAAAACACCGGCAACGCTGGTATTAGTTACTACAACAAAGGCGCATTGGTCGCACTTTGTTTAGATTTAATATTGCTTGAAAAGACAAATGGCCGCTATCGTTTGTTTGACGTGGTCAAAGCTTTTTATCAGCAGGCTAAAGCAAACAGCAATAAGCGCATCGGTATCACCAGTGCTGGTATGGGCGACGTTGTCGGGCAGTTTATGCCATTAGCAGAATGGCAGGATTTTGAACGACGCTATGTCAATGGTGTCGAAGCGTTACCGATTCAAGCGTTGTTGACAGCGAACGGTATCAAGCTGCGCACCAATACCAAAGAAACAGCTGATAAGCATGTACCTTGGGGTATGCGCTGTACGGATACACCTGCTGGGTTGACGGTCAATCGTGTGATGCGTGACAGCGCGGCTGCCAGAGCTGGAATTTCTGCAAATGACATCATTATTGCCATCGATGGTATCAAAGCAGATACCAAGCAGTTGGCTCAATTTATAGAAGCAGAGCATGACATTGAGTGTTATTTATTTCGCCGTGATGAGCTGATGCGTGTCACAGTGCTGCCGAAGGTGGCTATTGACGAAGTCGATGATAGTACTGATGTCGAAAGCTCTGATATCAAAACAGCGGCTCCTCATAAAATCAGTCTGCACTTGGTAAAAAAAGAACCTTCATCACAGACTGGTAACGAATCATCAAAAGAAGAGGCGAGTTGGCAGACTTGGCTAAATGTCATGCAGCGTGGCTGAGCGTAAGAATGTTCGGCACTCCCTAGGGTGTGTTGAACATCCAAGTATTGTTTTAGAAATGTCTGGATTATCGGAAGAGTGGTTCAAACTCCTGACACATCATCTTTTGTCTCTGGCTACTAATGTCGCTATATCTCAATGCCCAATTGCTTACAGCGTTCGCTGTTTAGATGAATGCGTACAAACTTACCGACCGCCAAATTACCGAGATCAAAGCCTGCTACCGACCAGCGGATCAAGCGTAGACAAGGCAAGCCAACATGTGCAGTCATGCGTCTGACTTGGCGATTCTTACCTTCATAAATAGTCAGCATTAACCACGATGTCGGGACGTTTTTGCGTTCACGGATAGGTGGATTGCGTTGCCATAAGTCAATGGGCAGTTCTGATTCTGCTACCATTTTCACGGTCGCAGGTAGTGTCTTTCCATCTTTTAAATCAACGCCAACAGCCAGCTCATTTAACTGCGCTGGTGTTGCTGCCCCTTCGACTTGTACCAAATACGTCTTGCCTTGTTTATGTTTGCTGCTGGAAAAATTGGCAGCAGACGGTGGCTGAGTAATCGCTTTATTGACCCGTCCGTCGCTCGTCAAAATTAATAAACCTTCTGAGGTGGCATCGAGTCGACCTGCTACTCGTAGCGACTTATCGGTAAAGTAGTGTGAAAGGGTGCTGTGATCGTTGTTGCTGTCATCTCGAAACTGACTTTGTACCCCATAAGGTTTGTTAAATAAAATGAGACTAGCGTTCGACATAAAAGAGAGACTCCTAAAATAAAATCATTGATGAATGGCATAACATCAGTGCGGCATAAAAGAATGCATTAATACAGCCAAAACAAACACCCCTCAAGTCCAAGACCTAAGGGGTGTTTTTGTTTTATCTGACATAGGCTTAGAAGCGGTATCTACCGAGTTGACTAAGCCTATAAGTCAGTCAAACCAACAATTACAGTGATGCAATTGCTTCATTGAACAACGTGCTTGGACGCATGATTTTTTCAGCGATCTCTTCGTCAGCTAGGAAATAGCCTTTGAGATCAACTGACTTGCCTTGTGCTTCGTTGAGTTGTTTAACGATAGCTTCTTCGTTAGACTTCAGCGTCTCTGCCAGTGGTGCAAATTTTGCCTTGAGCTCTGCATCTTCGTCTTGCGCTGCTAGCCCTTGTGCCCAGTACATCGCTAGGTAGAAGTGACTACCACGATTGTCTAGCTCACCTGTTTTACGTGATGGCGACTTGTTGTTCGATAGTAGCTCTTCTGTCGCCGTATCAAGCGTGTCTGCCAAGACTTTGGCTTTGGCATTGTTGTCGTGTTTGGCTAAATGCTCCAAAGATTCGGTCAATGCTAAAAACTCGCCCAATGAATCCCAACGTAGATGGTTTTCTTCAAGAAGTTGATGTACATGCTTCGGTGCAGAACCACCAGCGCCTGTTTCAAATAAACCACCACCTTTCATTAGAGGCACAACTGATAGCATCTTCGCACTCGTTCCTAGCTCTAGGATAGGGAACAAATCAGTCAGATAGTCACGTAAGATGTTACCAGTCGCAGAGATAGTATCTAGACCGCGTGCGACGCGCTCAAGAGTATAACGCATGGCTCGAACCTGAGACATGATTTCGATGTGCAAGCCGTCAGTATCGTGGTCTTGTAGATACAATTCGACTTTCTTGATCAGCTCATTTTCGTGTGGACGATAAGGGTCTAACCAGAAGATAACTGGGGTTTCTGACTCACGTGCACGGCGTACGGCAAGCTTGATCCAGTCTTGAATAGGCTCATCTTTGGTCTGACACATGCGCCAGATATCACCTTCTTCAACACGCTGTTCGAGCAGTACTTCGTCAGTGTCAACATCGACGATGCGAGCAACACCAGGACCAGTAGACTCGAAAGTTTTGTCGTGTGAGCCATACTCTTCTGCTTTTTGTGCCATCAGGCCAACGTTAGGAACCGTACCCATTGTGGTTGGGTCAAAGTTACCGTGCCATTTGCAGAAGTTAATCATCTCTTGGTAAATACGTGCAAAAGTAGACTCTGGCATAACTGCTTTACAGTCATACATTTTGCCATCAGCGCCCCACATTTTACCACCTGAGCGGATCATGGCTGGCATAGAAGCATCGACGATCACATCACTTGGTGAGTGGAAGTTGGTGATGCCTTTTGATGAGTCAACCATCGCCAGACGTGGGCGATGTACTTGGCAAGCATGTAAATCGCGTTCGATTTCTTCACGCTTACTAGAAGGTAGCTCTGCAATTTTTTCGTACAAGCTAGCCATACCGTTGTTGACGTTAATACCTAGCTCATCAAAGAAAGCACCGTGCTTTTTGAAGGCTTCTTTATAATAGATTCGAACCGCGTGACCAAAGACGATAGGGTGCGATACTTTCATCATGGTGGCTTTTACGTGCAATGAAAACAAGATGCCTGATTCGCGGCAGTCTTCCATTTCTTGCTCATAAAATTCTAGAAGTGCTTTTTTGCTCATAAACATGAGGTCGATGACTTCTTTGTCTTGTAAAGCAATTTCAGTCTTTAATACTTTGGTCGTACCGTCATCTAGTAGACGTTCCATACGCACTGTACGGGGTTTGTCGAGAGTCATTGACTGCTCGCCGTCATAGAAGTCGCCTTTATGCATGTGCGATACATGCGTGCTTGACCACTGTTTCCATTCGCCCATTGAATGTGGGTGTTTGCGAGCGAAGTTTTTGACAGCTTTTGGTGCGCGGCGGTCTGAGTTACCTTCACGTAGTACAGGGTTAACTGAACTGCCTAAGCTTTTGCCGTAGCGTTTACGAATTTCTTTTTCTTCTTCTGTTTTTGGTTCGCCTGGAAAATCAGGTATCGCGTAGCCTTTGCTTTGGAGTTCTTTGATAGTGGCTACAAGTTGTTGAACAGAAGCACTGATGTTGGGTAGTTTAATGATGTTGGCATCTGGATCTTGAGTCAATTTGCCAAGTGCAGCCAAGTTGTCGGGTACACGTTGATCTTCAGTAAGGTAGTCAGAGAATTCGGCCAATACTCGAGCAGCAACAGAGATATCACTGGTTTCTACAGAGACACCTGCAGTTTTGGAGAATGCTTCGACAATAGGCAGGAATGATAGGGTCGCCAGCGCTGGGGCTTCGTCAGTCTTTGTATAAATAATTTTTGACATATTAGTAGAATATTCCTATAGGCTGTAGTGAATAATTGAAATATCGTTAAATCGTACTATGTAATAGCAGACGATAAGGTGAAAACAAGTACATCATATGTAGGCTCTTAATGCGTTTTAACAACGTTGAGGCTACTTAAGTCTTCTTTTTTTCTAATATTAATAAGCCTTTATGACAATGGCGTTTAACGTTAACAACTCATTGTCAGAAAAGTGCTTACGATGGTGATAAAACCATCTGTATAAAGCTACCTAAAAGCAAGTGGCATATAGTCCATTATACGGCATTGATTATAGATTCGATACAGTGTCAACCGCTTATAATGAACTAAGTATACTGTTTTCGTTCATGTCTTATGTACGAAAATTATATTAAGCTAATCACAGCATTATTTTAGCAGTCATCAGCTTTGATATCACCCTCAGTATACAACGATAGCAAATACAAAATGAAATTAATACATTGAGTGCAAGATGTCGCGTGGATATAAACTCCTCGTTTGCCGTTTATATCTATCATAATAAATATTTTATAAACTATCTCATCAGCAATTATGAACTTCTTGCAGCGAGATGCTCAGGCTTGTGTTACCGATTAATTATAGAATGAATGTCATTATAAAAAATAGCCACCTATATTACTTTGGGTGGTTTTTTTATGAGTGCTGATGTGTTTTTGCAAATTGTGACAGCAAGCTGGCCAAAATTTGCTAGGCTGTCTATGGATAGCTTACAGATAACTGACAGACAGGCATCTTGCAGTTCAGGGTGGTATTTTAGTTCTAAGTGATTATGCTTTAAGTGATCGTGGGTTCAGCGATTGTGGTTTAAGTAAGTGTGATTAAGATAACGATGCGACTAAGGTGAAGGTATGAAGTTGGAATATGCACTGATACGTGATACCAGTTGGCAAAGTCAGGCAGACTGGCAAACGCCGGATACACCATTTATGTCATTTGCTTTTTGGCAAGCACTAGCGGACACAGGTGCGATTGGTGACCAAGCAGGCTGGTTGCCCATATACATCATGATACACCGTGTGGCAGATGATTTAACCGCTAAGCCTAAAAGCAGTGATAGTAAAACAGAGGCTAATATTGGAAATCGCCACCAAACAGCATCCATAGCGCAGCCCGTTGCGGTATTGCCTGTATTTATAAAGAGTCATCATAGTGGTGAGTTTGTATTCGACCACGCATGGGCACAAGCCTATGCGCGTTATGGCGTAGAGTATTACCCACGACTGGTTACCAGTGTGCCGTATACGCCGATTACTGGACAACGGCTATGGTTGGCGGCGGACGAAAGTCTCAATGAAGATATCGTGAAAACAGCCATGCTAGGCGTGGATGATATCGCGCAGCAAGTAGGTGCATCGAGCTGGCATGGACTGTTTGTCGCGTCTGAATTGGCGGAGGTTGCTAATGCAGCGCTGCCGACGGATATTGATATAAAGCATGCGCTGGCTACTCAAGATGAAGGTGCAGCACCGATCGTTATTGATACGCCAATCCTTGAGCGGCAAGGCTGCCAGTTCTTGTGGCAAAATAAAGACTTATTACAAGATGAGCAACCGTTTGCAGATTTTGAAGCGTTTTTGAAGACGCTTAGAGCTAAAAAGCGTAAAACCATTCGTGCTGAACGGCGAAAGGTTGCCCAGCAGGACATTAAGTGCCAGCGTAAATGTGGTAACGATATTACAGATGAAGATTGGAAGGCCTTTTATCACTGTTATGTGATGACTTATGCGGTACGTGGACAGCAGCCTTATTTGACCATGGCGTTTTTTAGGGCGTTGGCTGAGATGATGCCTGAGCATTTAATGCTCGCACAAGCCACTGATAGTAATAATGAGATTATCGCCAGCAGTTTGTTTTTGTACGATACGCCTGACAATGAAAATCCAACTCTCTATGGTCGTTATTGGGGGGCGCTGGGTGAGTATGATAGTTTGCACTTTGAGCTGTGTTATTATCAAGGCATCGAGTTTGCTATCGAGAAAGGGTTGGTATATTTTGATCCAGGTACGCAAGGGGAGCATAAACTGGTGCGTGGTTTTATCCCAACGACGACGCACTCGCTGCATCGTATTTATGACCCGCGCTTCGTGCCAGCGATCGCCAATTTTTGTAGCCAAGATCGTGAGCACATGGCACGATATCGTCAGCAGGCATTTGAAGCTTTGCCATTTAACGCGGACAACATGCCCATTTAGGATATCTTTTCCAGGTTGGAAACGCGCCCAAGCCTTTAACTTTACTACTTCATAATCAGCTGTTACCTATGTCTAGCAACCCCATGTCTTATACAACACATTCAACTCCTCCCGCCGCGCTGTTACCATGGCTCAATGCAGAGGGCTCTTTGACAGCGATGTTAGAGGAAAAAGCAGCGCAACCATTGCGAGTAGAGCGCAGCTTCGAAGGCTATCGGTTGCTATCGTTGGCACAAAAAAAACAACTGGGCATGCAAGGTAATATGCTTAGCCGTCCGATGCTAGCATGGGTGAGAGAAGTGCATTTATATGGCAACCATGATCAGCCATGGGTGCAAGCTCAAAGCATCTTTCCGATACCTAGTCTAAAAGGTCGTGCGCGTCGTTTGCAGCAGTTGAAAGGCACGCCTATCGGATATGTTTTATTTAAACGCAATCGTACGCTGCCAAGCGAGCGTTTCATTCAGCATGCTGCCGAAGGTTGGCAACGGCAAACTCGCTACGACTGGCACGGGCGCACGCTACTGATTGGTGAGCGCTTTTTGCCGGCTTTTGAATCCATTCTCGAAGCTAGCAATACTTGAATACGTATAAAGCAGGAACGCACAAATAAAAAGAAATGGTGTACGGCTATTTGTAAATGCTCAGCACGCCCTAGTCATCAGTAAATTGTTTATTTCATTGGCTATTTATTTGCGTTATATCGTCTTTTAACGGGTTCAGCTTTCGGTGAGTTTTTTTTGCGTTCACCACGCAAAGTTTCATGTTACACTTAATCTTTAGCGAAGACATCGACGCCTGCCTATATCAGATTTGTTGCCGATATAGAATGACAGGTTGGGTGTTTCCGCTTGCCTATTTTTTACTCCTTTTGCTACTCGCTTATTTTCAATATAAAGTTACCATTAACGATAGTCACTATTTAGGACCTCACTATGTTTAAAGATATCTCTATCAAAGCGTTTGATCCAGCACTAGCTGAAGCTATGGCGGCAGAAAGCGTGCGTCAAGAAAATCATATCGAGCTGATTGCTTCAGAAAACTATTGCTCACAGGCAGTGATGGAAGCACAGGGCACAGATTTGACCAACAAATACGCAGAAGGCTATCCTGGTAAGCGCTATTATGGTGGCTGTGAACACGTCGATGTGATCGAGCAATTGGCTATCGATCGTGCAAAAGAGTTGTTCGGTGCTGAATACGTAAACGTCCAACCACACTCAGGTAGCCAAGCAAACTCTGCTGTATTCTTAGCATTGCTAGAGGCAAATGATACGGTACTAGGCATGAGCTTGGATGCTGGTGGTCATTTGACTCACGGCGCACACATCAACTTCTCAGGTCTTAACTACAACGCCGTACAGTACGGATTGGAAGATGGTACTGGCTTAATCGATTATGATGAAGTTGAGCGTTTGGCAAAAGAGCACAAACCTAAAATGATCATCGCTGGTTTCTCAGCTTATTCACAAGTGGTTGATTGGCAGCGTTTCCGTGACATCGCTGATGAAGTAGGCGCGTATCTAATGGTAGATATGGCTCACGTTGCAGGTCTTATCGCTGGTGGCGTGTATCCAAGCCCAGTACCTTTCGCAGACGTCGTGACGACCACCACGCATAAAACATTACGCGGTCCACGCTCAGGTTTGATTTTGTCACGTGACGAAAAGCTGGCGAAAAAGCTTAACTCTGCGGTATTCCCAGGTAATCAGGGCGGCCCATTGATGCATGTCATCGCAGCCAAGGCTGTTTGTTTTAAAGAAGCATTAGAAGATAACTTCAAGACTTATCAGCAGCAAGTGGTAAAAAATGCTCAAGCGATGGCAAAAGTCATTCAAGATCGCGGCTACGAAATCATCTCTGGCGGTACTGAAAACCATCTGATGCTGATTAGCCTGATTAAGCAAGAAATGACGGGTAAAGAAGCGGATAAATGGTTGGGTGATGCACACATTACTGTCAACAAAAACGCAGTGCCAAACGATCCAAAATCTCCGTTTGTTACTTCTGGACTTCGTATCGGTACGCCAGCGATTACCTCTCGTGGCTTCAACGAAGCGCAAGCGGGTGATTTGGCAGGTTGGATTTGTGATGTACTAGACAGCCGTGGTGATGAGGCGGTTGCTACTGAAGTACGCGGTAAAGTAGAAGCAATCTGCAAAGAGCTACCAGTTTACGAAAAAAACCAGTAAGCTTCACTCTGTATTAATGTGGTCAGTTCTGATTAAGAATTGGTCAAAAAGAAAAACCACTTAGCGTCTGCTAGGTGGTTTTTTTGTGCGCGTTTGTTCAAGCCAAATATTAGTTAAATTGTTGCCGACTGCTTGTTTATTGCTAGTTTGGGTGGATTATAAGCAAGCCACCAAACTGACAATAAGACAATATCAGCCGCCAAGCTGATTTAATACCAAACCCAAAATATATAGTATAATCCACTTATGACTATACCAATACAT
>NZ_JAKDUI010000126.1 GCF_030457785.1 Psychrobacter sp.
ATAACAATTGGATTTGATAATTAATTTATAACACTTTTAGGTGGAATTGACTATACAATGACAGGTTCGATAAAGTCTATTATTGCATTATGTGGTTTTTGCGTTATATAAGTTAAGGAAAATAATCATGGCGTATCTTGAAGCTTTTTTCTCGCAAATTGGAGATTTGACGTGGGGCTGGTCGCTCGTCCCTATGTTAATTATCTTTGGTTTGCTATTTACCATTGTGGGTAGATTCGCGCAGTTTAGATATTTTAAACGCATGTTTGGTGTATTTAAAACTGATGAAGTAGGAGACGATGGCATTTCTGCTCGTCAGGCTTTACTTGTCTCTATCGGCGGACGTGTTGGTGGTGGTAATATCGCTGGCGTAGCCGTTGCGATATCTTTGGGTGGCCCAGGTGCAGTTTTTTGGATGTGGGTTGTTGCCTTGATTGGGATGATGACCAGCATTGTTGAGTGTAGTTTGGCTCAGCTTTATAAGCGCAAAGATAGCGATGGTAATTTTCGTGGTGGCCCTGCTACCTATATCTTACATGGTTTAGGTAAAGACTATCGTTGGCTAGCCGTTATTTATGCCATCGCCTTGCTGCTGTCTTTCTCTATTGGTTTCGTGGCGTTCCAAGGCAATACAGTTGCAGGCTCAGCCCTTGAAAGCTTCGGAATTGATCGTTGGATATCAGGCGTGGTGTTGGTTATCGCTGGCGGGTTTATCGTCTTTGGTGGTATCCAGCGTATTGCTAAAGTTGCCGATGTGGTTATTCCTGTCATGGCGTTAGTCTATATCGTTATGGCGCTTATTATCATAGGACTGAACTTTACCGAATTACCTGGATTGATAGTGATGATTGTCAAAAATGCTTTTGGTATCGAGTCTGTCGTGGGTGGTGGTATTGGTGTGGCGATTGAACAAGGTATGAAGCGAGGTCTGTTCTCTAATGAAGCAGGTTTGGGTTCTGCGCCCAATATTGCAGCCACTGCTTATGCAACTCATCCTGTGAGCCAAGGTATTTCGCAGTCGTTGTCAGTGTTTATTGATACGATGATAGTATGTAGTGCAACGGCATTTATGATTTTGCTTAGTGGTGTTTATCAGCCAGGTGCTGAAGTAGATGGTATTGTGCTTGCACAGCAGGCGCTGACTACACAGCTAGGAGATTGGGCACAGTACGTCTTGACCATATCGCTGCTATTGTTTGCATTGAGCTCTATCATGTATAACTACTATATGGGCGAAAATGCCATTAACTTTTTGATCAAAAAGAACATCAAAAAAGCGACCTTTGTTCTACGAATTGTTGTTATTGCGATATTGTTCCTTGGAGCGGTGGCGCCAAAAGCAACTGCAGTGTTCTTCTTTGCTGATCCATTAATGGGGGTGCTGGCTCTAGCAAACTTATTAGCCCTAATCATGCTATTTCCGCGAGCCAAACGGCTACTTGATGACTTTGCACGTCAATTAAAATCAGGGGTCAAAGAGCCTTTGTTCGATGCGCAAGAGTATGAGAAGTTGGATATTGATCTGAGTGCATGGGGTAAAACAGCAGTAAAAGAAGCTTTAGATAAAAAACAGTAGTACGTACATGCTGTATGCTTTATAAATAGTAAAAACCACTTCAGCCTATCTGAGGTGGTTTTTTGTTTGAGTAGCTAGTGGGTTTGTATAAGTGCATTGCTGCCTATTGTAAGGTCAGATTTTTATGAGTACTGTCCATTTAATGCTAACCAGCTAGCACACCATCTAACGATAGAGTCTTTCCTGCTTCGTCTTCTTTAATAATACGAGTTTCTTTCAGTGCCTCAGCTCGCCATATTTGTAGGTGTGGGTTAGCGAGCATGGTTTTGCAGTATTGCAGAGTGGTTGGTTTTAGCTCTATTCCTGATGCTGTTGCATAAGTTTGCAGTCGTAATACGACAGGTGCGTAGAAGGCATCGGCAACCGTAAAATTACCAAACAAATAGCTATCTGCCGACCTGTTCGTTAAACACTCAGTAATAATGGTTTCGATCCTATCGATATCGGCCAAACAAGCAGCGCTTGGTGTAATATGCGCCGTGGCTCTGATGTTCATTGGCATCTCATTGCGAATACCAGTGAGACCAGAATGCATCTCAGCGACGATACTCTGGCAGTAAGCACTGTTGGTTCTAGTGTGACTATCAGCGTGTCTTTTTATATCTGATGTACATAATCCTGTCCAAATATCTACATCTGTTAAATAGTCATTGATATGTATGGCGATTGACAAAGTATCCCAGACCGTCACCTTATTACCACCATGATAATAGACGAGTACAGGGACTTTACCGGTCGGCGCGTGCTCTGCAAGTATTGACGTTGCTGATGGGTCAAACAACTCGATAGACTGCTCATCAAATTCGATGTCAAAGGCTTTTAATAATAACCATGCACGTAGCGACCAAGACGAGTAGTTTTTATTACCAGAGATGAGCAGGGGGCTGTTCATAAGACTATCCTAATGATTTTGAATATGACTTTATTATGCCGATCGTCTCAACATTGCACCAACGCAAAATTCTAATGGCACCCATCAGTAATTTGTGGATTGAGGGGATGTCAGCTGAGATAACTAATATGCTATTTTGGTCGTAAGATAAAAATAAAAGTGAGTGAGGCACACCAGTGGATATTGAATCATTACGTTGTTTTATTGCTGTCGTCGAGACAGGTAGCTATACAGACGCGGCAAAACAAATCTATCGTAGCCAAAGCGCGGTTAGCCAGAAAATGCAAAAACTGACTGATCAAACTGACAAGACGTTGTTTGTTAAATTAGGACGTCGTCTTGAGCTGACGGAAGATGGTAAGTTTTTGCTCGGTTATGCACGGCATATCATCAGTTTGCATGATGATGCGTTAAGACAAATGCACGATAACAAAGAAATCACTCGTCCTTTGCAGCTGGGTTGTCCGGATGATTATGCTCAAATAGTATTGCCCAAAGTCATTGCTATCATTCATACCTGTATGCCCAATCTACCTATCCACGTGCATTGTCATAATTCAATGAGATTGCGTAAAATGTTGAGTGCGGGCGAGTTGGACACAGCTATTGTGTCTCGTTCATCAGCGAAAGAAGCTGGATTTTTTTTGCAACAAGATCAAGGTGTTTGGGCATTCGATGGCGATGCAAAACGCTTAAAAAAGAATTATGAGAAATCGCGCAGTATCCCACTAATCCTGTTTGACGAAAGCTGTCATTTTCATCATTCAGCCATTCAAGGACTGGGTCAGATAAACGTCACTAGCCAAGTCATCTGTAGTGCTAATAGTGTGGGTGCAATAAGCAGTTTGGTTATGGCAGGGAAGGGTATCACTGTAGTAGCGAAAAGTAGCCTTGGTCAGATGACACCCCTAACCAAGAATAACAATCCGCTGCCTTTTACGTTACCCAAACTACCTGAAGTTATCATAGAGATGGTCATCGCTGCCAACGCTCATCCAAACTTTGGACGGGCGCAGCTAGCAGAGGTATGTAAAAGGTACTCAAGTTAGTTTTTATTTCGAATCAGTGCGATCACTGGTAGCGCGACAATATACATTAGCACCCCATATACCGCAGCAGGCAAGGCAATAGGCGGCAAACCAACGGTCGTCGTCATGATGATAGGCGCTAAGGTAATCGCTGTCGTGCTGTTCTGGATGCTGGTTTCTATTGAGATTGTTTTGGCATCGAACCAACTGAGTTTAAACGCTTTAGATATCAACGTACTCAACACAAATAGTGCCATGATGATCAGAATAAGCTCGAGACCCATCGACGTTAACTGAGACTGTAGTAGCTCCCAGTTTGATGCGATAGCGGCAATGACGATCAACACAAAGAAGACACTGGCTAAGCCATTTAAGATACCGCCCCTACGAATCATAAAGTCGGTAAACTTATAGCGGGCAAGCATACCAAGAGTAACTGGCAGCGTCGTCAATAAAAACATCACAATACCAATTTTTACCGCACTGATTGAGCCTGCTTGATCTTGCATAAAATGATCAAATGCCATCGTGATTAAGATGGGCAAGGTCACGACTGACAATAAACTAACCACGCCAGTGAGCGCGACTGAAAGTGCGACATTGCCTTTGGCATAATAACTAAGCATGTTACTAGTCACGCCGCCTGGGCAAAAACTAATCAGCAGGATACCAAAAGCGATGGCTGGTGGCGGTGCCATGACTAAAACGACTGCTAAAGCGACCAAAGGTACTAATAGAACTTGGTTTATCAAGCCTATAAAAAAGGCTTTGGGGTGACTGGCGATGACCTTAAAGTCATTGGGTTTTAGCCCTGTTCCTAAGGTGAACATGATGTAGGCAAGAGCCAGAGGGAGTAAGGCTAGTGCGGTATTACTCATAAAACATTCCTTGTAAAAGTGACAGTCATTTCATAATGACTTCTTATTCGCTCACATGCCTTGTGGCGATAACACTATAAATATACCCTAAAATCCACTGGTAGATGTGATAAAAGCTCATATGCTTATATGAGCTTTTATTGTGTAATTATTTTCGTCTATATATCTAAGCTGTCCTGAGGTGATGATAGTCAATCAACCCAAGCAGATCAGTCGTCCAGTAGATCCATTTGCTTGGCGGCTTCGTAGATACCTGTAGAACGATTACCGGTACGACAAAACAGAAGTATGGGTTGTTCGGCTTGATTGAAGAAATCAGCGAAGGTCTCAACATGCGTTTGATTCAACTCACTACCAGCAAAAGATACTTCTTTATATGCTAGCCCTGCTTCTTTAGCGGCTGCTTCGATCTCGGCACTGGTTGGTTGGTTTGGTTCTTCACCATCTGGACGGTTGTTGATGATGGTTTTAAAGCCGTTTTCGGCAATCATTGGTACTTGGTCAGGGGTGATTTGCCCTGTCATATTGACTTGATGGCTCATGTGAGCTCCTTTTTAGTAGGATTGGCTTATTTATTGATAAGGTATTAAATTTTTAATTACAAGTATTTTGGTTATTCTAACGATACAAACATCACAATAGGTCTTGCATCAGTGCGCTTTGATACAGTAGCTTAGCACGTGCACCAGTACCACAAAACATCAGTATGGGTTTGGGCATGGTGTGATAACAAGTGGCAAACTGCTCGACCGTCATCATACTTAGGCGCTCATCATCGAAAGGCAGGTGACGATAAGTTAGGTCTACCTGTTCGGTAGCAGTGGCAAATTCACCACTACTTGGCTGCTTAGCTACCTCAGCATCAGGGCGTATGTTGAGCACTGAACGATAGCCAAGCTCCGCAATTTTTCGGCACTGGCTTGGGTAGATTTGCTTGTAAATCGTGATTTCGTCGGTCATAAGTAGCTTCAATGAGGTTGGTTAAATTGTATTTATTCAAGTGGACTCGAGCAATACCAGCTAAAAACAACAATAGATCAATCAGACTGAGATTATGGCGTGTTATGTCTTATAAATTAAGTCCGTTAGGTCGCTTTTTTGTATTCAGCGCATCTCAGTATTTATTAAAAGGTAAACAGGTTTAGCATAACATAGGCGCTATCATCGCGAAATTTTGTAATTCACATTATTGACCATATGATTGAACACAATAATAGTCGTTTCCTTGAGTCAAAGCTGCACTGTTAACCGCTCTTGAGCGCGTCGACGGCTTCTATGGTACTGAGATAAACCTGTCCTGATAGCTGCGTAATGATGGGGGTCTGTCCGATGACGTCCATGACTGGCCCTTTGATAAAGCTAAAATGTAGGCGTTTGTCTTGCAATGCCAGCTCTTTATTAAGTGTGCTAAGCATTTCTTGGGCTGTCAGATCGATATGATTGACCGCTGACATGATTAAGATAAGCTCGTGCGCATCTGGGTATTTCTGCAATGCAGCTGAGATACGATGATGCACCGAATCGCTATTACCAAAAAACAAACTCTCATCGATTCGCAACAGTAATAAATTACCAAAAGTCACGACATCATGACGATTGATATTACGAAAATGCCCTGTACCATTGAGTTGTCCGACAACGGCTACGTGAGGGTTGCTCGACTGCCAGATCAGGCTGGCGAACGATACCATCAGACCAACGACCAGTCCTGTGTTAAGGCCAAATATGAGCACACCTGCGAATGCGGCGATAAAACTTGCGGCATCTAATCGATCGCGCTTCCAAGCAGACTTTAGGGTATCAATGTCGAGTAGACCAATGATCGACGCCATAATAGTAGCGCCAAGCAGGGCGTAGGGAAGTGGGGCAAGGACATTGCCAAAGGCAATCAATGTTGCGATCATCACTAGCACCGTCACAAGACTGGCAACAGGCGTTTTGGCACCTGAATCGACATTGATAGCGGTACGTGAAAAACCACCTGCGACAGCAAAGCTCTGAAATAATCCGCCAGCTAGGTTGGCGAGTCCAAGTCCAGTCAGTTCACGATTGGCATCAAAACTATCACCGCGTAAGCGTGCGTAAGTACTAGCGACTGAGCTACTAGAAACAAAAATAATAAGAGCCATCAATCCCGCGGTCGGTAAAAGTTTGAGCGCTTCCTCGACATCAGGTACATGAGGGAGGGTAAAACTTGGTAGCCCTTGTGGCACACTACCGATAGTGGCGACTCCTAGCGAGCTCCAATGTAATGCCAGACTGAGTAAAATCGCAATACCGAGTAGAATTAAGGGAAATAAACGTTCCGCCCATTTGGTGTAGGATGCGGATAGCCATGTTCGCCATACCCATTTGCTGGCGTAGCGGTTGGCCAACAAAAGAATAAAGGCAATCACGCCGATGAGCAAAGTCAGCGGGTGCAGCTGGCGTGCATACATCTGCATGGTAGATAAATAACCAATTAAAGTACTCCCAGCAATGGGGATATCTGTCAGATATTTGAGCTGACTGACAAAGATAAGAACGGCAGCACCACTCACAAATCCAGCCGAAACACCGCGGCTGATAAACTGCATGATCCAGCCAAGCTTCAATCGCCCAGCAAGCCACAGCAATGCCCCAACCATGACCGACAGCAGACTTGCCATCAAAACATATTGCTCAACACCTTGATCGGCATACGGCAGCAAACTGCTTGCGGTCATAATCGCGGTAATAGCGACAGGACCGACAGCTTGGACATTACTAGAACCCAGCCAAGCATAAACGATTACAGGAACAATTGAAGCATATAGGCCGTAAACGGGTGGTAAACCGGCGAGTACTGCATACCCTAAGCTTTGTGGTATCACCAATATACCGACGACGAGACCGGCTATGACGTCGGTGGGCAGGGCTGCTATCTGGTATTGGCGCAGCCAAGCGGGAACCATGCGGGCGACGATAGAAGGCATATCAATGTGTCATCACAAAAAAGACATGATTATTTTGCTTTGGCACAAAAGCGCAGATATAGCAGCTCGAGGACTGCCAGCGCATCATCACTTGCGATACTGTAATAGATTTGCTTGCCTTCGCGGCGTGTGTTGACCAGCTCATCCTTACGGAGGATACCAAGCTGCTGCGACAAGCTTGGCTGACCGACACCGACCAAGTCTTCAAGCTCACCGACACAGTATTCGCCTTGGGTCAATTGGCATAACAATAACAAGCGATCGGGGTGCGAAAGCGATTTTAACAACTGACTGGCTTGCATGGATGCTTGCTGCATTTGTTTGGCAAGGTCAGCAGGGGTTGAGTCTGTCGAATTAGGTGAAACGTCATCGCTCACGCTATGAGCGGGTGTGCCCAATGCTGAAGTGGAAGTAGTCAGAGGAAGCTCCTTATATGAAATGGCAGTAAAGAACGTGGTGGTTTTGATAAAAGTACAGTGTATTTGGGCGCGTTAAATATTTGCAACAAGTAACAAACAAGCACTACTGATTGTTCACGCTGTGCTAGTAATGAATGACGTAGGACGAGTGCTCATGCGTTGTCCGTGTGACACAGTAAGAAGTGCTTTTATCACCGACTGCTCATTATACACGCCTGAAGGTAAGATTTTTGGCCACTTACATGTCGCAAACAGATGCATGTCACAAACAGATGTCATCGTTGCGTTTGTTCAGCCCGTATTAATATATGCCTTAATGCACGTCCAGTTGATTTTGTTAAA
>NZ_JAKDUI010000127.1 GCF_030457785.1 Psychrobacter sp.
GCGTGTGTTTGATCCTGAGGTGCTCGTCCGTTCATTTTCTCAGCTCGGTCTAACAGGCAAGCAGCTCGAGTCTTGGCATGGGTTGACGGCACACCCCAACGGCATCATTTTGGTCACAGGTCCGACGGGTTCGGGTAAGACAACTACTTTATATAGCACGTTAAAACAGCTAGCGACTGAGCAAGTCAATGTCTGTACCATCGAAGATCCGATTGAAATGATTGAGCCTGTGTTTAATCAGATGCAAGTCAATTCAGGTGTGGATTTGCACTTCGCTGATGGTATCCGATCTTTGATGCGTCAAGACCCAGACATCATCATGGTCGGTGAGATTCGTGATGCCGAAACGGCCAATATGGCGGTGCAGGCCTCTCTCACAGGGCACTTGGTGCTATCGACTTTGCATACCAATGACGCCCCAAGCTCAATTACCCGTTTACACGATTTGGGTGTTCAGCCGTTTTTGACCTCGGCGACTATTTTGGGTGTGATGGCGCAGCGTTTATTACGAACACTGTGTTCACATTGCAAACAGGCATTGGATATCACTGCAGATAGTGAGCTAGCCATTCAGTGGCAAGAGTTGGTTCAGCCTTGGCGTGCGCCATTGCCTGCGCAGATTTATACAGCACGGGGCTGTGAGCATTGCCGTCATACTGGCTATCAAGGGCGTGTCGGTCTCTATGAAATCATGCCGCTATCTAATGAGCTTAAAAAGCTGGTCGCAGCTGATGTCAATGTGGACACACTGAAAAAACAAGCTTGCCGCGAAGGGGTGCAGCCGTTACGCTTGTCTGGGGCAAAACGCGTCAGCGAAGGGGTGACGACCATAGAAGAAGTGATGCGGGTGGTGCCGCTTAATTGATTTTCATTTTTTATGGTTATTATCGTGAGTTTGAAATAACTTTAAAGTTGATCTCAGCATGGCATGAACAGCTACTAGCGCTCCCAGCGGACGTTTTGACGAATGACTTTGGCTGGCGTGCCTGCCACCATAGCGTTCGGTGTTTCAACTGGCTTGTTGACAAAGGAGCCGGCTGCAATGATACAGCCATTGGCGATAGAAACGTTTTTAGACACCGTTACATTGGCTGCTATCCAAATATGGTCTCCTAGAACGACGTCAGAATGTGAACTATTTATTTGTTTATCGCTGTCGATATCATAAACCTTGTGAACGTCTGTAGCACGAATTTCGATACCACGCGATATCATGCATGATTTGCCAATGGTGATGCTTCTGTCACGCGCCAAAACATAGCAGTCGATGGCAGTGGTATGATCACCTATGTGAATGTGTAAGTGATCGCCTACGATCAATAGTCGTCCGGAGAATTTGACTTGATCGCCAATAGTGACTTGATTGTGACTACCATTGATATCGATCTTTAGCTTGTTAAGCTTACATTGTTTACCGATAGTGATTTGATTGTCATGACCGTGACGAACAGTAATAACAGAGTCGCCAATGATGTGAGCGTCTTTGGCAATGCGAATATGGTTGTTATGCCCATTATCTTGCAGCAAAAACCGTCGTCTATACAGCTGTTTGGGTAAAACTGTCTTTATGATAGGCGGCAGGCTGATGGTTTTTTTACGGTTCATACGAAAAGCGCTTATAAGTGTCAGTGAAAGGGCTAACAAAGGGGCTATCGAGTAGCTGTATTGTCATGAAGCTAGATAGTTCCTGTGGGTAACATTTTAATTAGTTTCTGTATTTATTAGTTTCTGTACTTACATGATGAAGCATACTTGAAAATAGACTCTTTTAGAACAATAACTAGGATATCTATCAACTTAACGGCAGTTCTATTATTATCTGACTTTGTACATTAGTAGGTTAGCAGGCCACAATCTGTCTGCACAAACTTTGAGCTGCCATACTTTTTTATTTTATCAACGAGATTTTTTATGTTTACCGACACTCATTGTCATCTAAACCGCTTGGATTTAACCAAGTATGATGGTCAATTATCTGGCGCAATTACCGCTATGAAAGAAGCCAATGTCACGCGTGCCATGGCTATTATGTGCGATTTTGCTGAATACGATGATATCGCTAATATCGTCAGTACCTATGGTGACGAGACGTTGAATCTGGGTATGAGTGTGGGCATTCATCCATGTGAGGATATCAGCGTACTACAGTCAGCGACACTCGAGCGTTTGATAAAAACCGCTGACGCTGAGCATGTATGGGCAATCGGGGAGACAGGGCTGGATTATTACTGGTCTACAGAAAACAAAAAAGAGCAACAGGCAAGTCTTGTGCGTCATGTTCATGCCAGCCAAGCGCTGAAAAAGCCGCTGGTCGTACATATGCGTGATGCCAAGGAAGATACCATCGACATCCTAAAGTCTGAAGGCGCCGAGCATGGCATCATCCATTGCTTTACAGAGGATTGGGAGACTGCCAAACGGGCGTTAGATTTAGGGTTTTATATTTCATTCTCGGGTATTGTTAGCTTTAAAAGTGCCAAAATGATTCAGGATGCTGCACAACACATGCCCAAGGATCGAATACTTATCGAAACAGACAGCCCCTACTTAGCGCCAGTCCCCAAACGTGGACGGCCTAATGAACCTGCATATGTACCTTACGTGGCAGATTATCTTGCCGAGATGTATGGCTGTACGAGTGATGAAGTTGGTCAATTAACGGCAAAAAACTTTGAGAATTTACTGGCACAGTACCGTTAAAATGGTTATGCTATGACTAATCAGTCATTTATCAGATATCGCTGTGACTTTATGCCCTAAGTGTTTGTATTTATTGGTATATTCATATCGGTTGTTAATGACTATTTAGCAAACACAGGCATATTCCGCTTAGCAGTCGACGAGCAGTCTTTGAATCATTCATAGTCTCGCTACCGATGTGTTCATGGTTTTTATTACAAAATCAACCATGCAATAGATGGCTATATGCTGAATCTTGTCAGGTTTTAGGAGAGGTTATGAGTCGTCAGCATCAGTTCAAGGTACGAGAAGAGAACATCCTCGCGATGGCAGAACAGCTGTTACTTGAGTCAGGTGATGGTGATATCACATTAGACAGCTTGGCAGAGCAGCTGGATTTGGCTAAAGGTACGTTGTACAAGCATTTTTCTAGTAAAGACGAGTTATACTTACGCATCATTATCCGCTACGAAGAACAGTTATTCGATATCAATCGTATCGATGACTGTCCATCGGCAGGTGTCGCTCGCATGATTTTTCAGCAGTTGTTCAATCCACAAAAGGCCATGCTGCTCAATCAAATTGAAGAGCGCTTGGCTGCTTCGGCGACGGGTTTGAATCGTTTGTTTGGTGACCTGTACGATATCCGTCGTCAGCGTATGAAGCGCTTGATTGATATTATCAGTGCTTATTTGCAAGACGAGCGCAGTAGTTTGAGCACGCGTGATTATCTCTCATCAATTTGGGCGATGGGTCAAGGCGGTGCAGGGCTATTGAACTCGAGCTTTTATCAGCGTTATTTGGGTCGTCGTGATACGCTACGTTATGCTTTTGTTCAGCAGATGCTTGATCTACCGAGCCATTATCCCGCAGTTGACGAGGTATTGGATGAAGACATGCAAGACCTGGTAGAACCGATAGATAGGGTGTCAGAAGAGCATCGTAATACCAATTATTAGAGTTTCTAAGACCATATTTTATTTTGCTGTTGCAGCCCTTTTTCATAGCATAATTTCTTCATAGGCTTATAGGTGTAATATGCCGGTCACTGCCAAGACACAGTCCAGCTCAGCGGCCGTATATCATCTTAGCTTAGTCCATCAGTGCTTGGTGTATCGTCACGCTGATGTCAAACAGATATTGCACGTCAATTATCCTCCTCCTTTGCGACCCCCTCTTTGTTCATCGACTGATGTTTTTCCTACAGACTTCGATGCATCGAACTGCCTACACACACAATCTGGCTTTACGCTGGTTGAGATTATCGTCGTCGTGGTCATATTGTCTGTCTTTGCAGGTATGATGAGTTTGTCGGTCGGTAGTAGTGAGTCACGTAAAAACCGTGCTTTCTATGAGCATCTGACTGATTCATTGAGTTATGTCAGGTTGTTGTCGTCTGAACGTGCACAGCCGATGGGGTTGAGTCTACAAGCCAATAACCAAGGACAGATAACGCCTGTCATCGTCACCTTGTCCAATCCTTATATTGCCTATCAAGCCGCCACTGCATCTTCTGGCACGAGAGACAGTACCGCGAAAAATGCCATGGAGCTGTCAGCAGACATATCTACTATGTCAGGCGGACGTGGGGGTGATTTGCCCACACCAAGTTGGGATGTAGAGCCAGAGATTAGCCTGCCCGAATTACCAAGTGGGGTCAGTTTAAGAGTTCAAAGCTTAGCGTCTAATAATGCATCGAGTATTGGTCAAGGAAGGGTGCTGCAACCTTGGTTTACGGATCAAACAGTGCCACAAGTGCTTTGGTTCGGAACGGGTCAGGCGACTCCTGTGACCATTGAGGTGCTGCATGATTCACGTTTGGTGGGTGAGGTGATTACTATCATGCCTGATGGCAGTATGATGATTGGGCAGGGAGGGTAGTCGATGTCTGTCTTTTCTAAACCGCCCAATATTGTGTCCAAAGGGATTTCTGCTAAACCGAGGGTTTCTTTTTCGTCGTCTCTGTCGTCCTCACCGTCGCCATCTAAGTATGAAAGAGGATTTACTTTGATAGAGGTGATGGTGGCGCTGGCCGTTTTAGCCGTCGTTGCTGTCGCTGCGAGTCGTGCCAGTAGTGCATATTTGAGCTCAGTGGATGTGCTGCGTACGCGTACGTTAGCTCACTTCGTGGCGCAAAACGCTGCCGCTGATTTGCGTATTCAAGATACTTGGCTGACAGCCAACCGTACTCAATCTATCAATGCTCAAGGCCGAGACTGGCAGGTAGAGATGACGGTTAGTGAGTCTATGACACCCGCCATTAAAGAAGTTAGTATCGCCGTTGCTCCTATTATAGATGGACAGCCGCGGGCTACTGTCACTGATATTAATGTGATCATAAGTAACTCAGAGCAAGACACTGGTATTTTAGATTTGATGGAACAAGCCGCGGGCGGAGGTGGTTTGTGAGGCAGCAGCGAGGCTTTACCTTGCTTGAGCTATTGGTCGCCATGGCAATATTTGCCATGTTGGCAGTGGCGGGGTGGCAAGTGTTTGACGGTGTTACTCGCGCTCGTGATCGTGCTCAGCTGCATGCGGACAATTTGGCTGTTTTACAGTATGCTTATTTGCAGCTACAGCAAGATATGGGGCAAATTGCTCCTTATCAGGCATCGAACGACACCGAGATGGTGATGAGCAATAATGTCGTCAGCGATAGTAGCCAAGCAGAGACGGCGGTGGTTAATCCCGAGCCATTTATGAGTTTAAACGAAGATAGTCTTAGTTTTGTACGCTTCGCTGATCCTGATCCGCGCTACCAAAGCAGTGACAGCCTCCAACGCATAGAGTATGTCTTTGCTGATGAACGGCTCGTTCGCCGCCAGTACACCAGTATCAATGGTGGATCTGAGAGTGTGAGCTTAGATAGTGTATTGCTTGAAGGCGTCACTGCGGGTAGCTGGCAAGCCTATTTACCTGAAGTTAGTGACCAATTTCCTGGTGCAGACATCAGTGCTGTCAATAGCTCAACACCACAGAATAGTCAGGCCAATGCAGAGAGTACTGAGTCTGAGATTGTTCTGTTGCCAAAAGGTCTTGCGATTGGTTTCACCTATCAAGACATGCCTATCACTTGGCAATGGGCACTTGCTCCGCAACCAATGTCGCCTGCCAGTCAGACCGTTACCGACAATGAAAATAATGATGGCGGTGATAGTGATAATGGTAGTATATAGGGTAGCTCGTAACATGCATTATTTGTTAAATAGTAGAGATAGTTTATGTCGATGACAGCGCATTCACAGCGTGGAGTAGCCTTGCTGACTATCTTGTTATTGGTAGTCAGTATTACCGTGGTGGCAGGTGCAATGCTGGCCAGTCAAAAGATTGCTATCAGACGTAGTGGGTTGCTGTTTGAACAGAATCAGCTATTACAAGACATTGATGCAGGACAGCAGATGGCTGTGACGTTGATCCGTGCAGATGATACATTGAACGATACTGATAGTGAGCAAGATATTTGGGCACAGCCGATGCCACCTTACTTGTTAGGTGGGCACAGTATTAGCATTGAGCTACGCGATGAGGCCAGTCGTTTTAATATAAACAATTTATATCAGAATGGTGAGGTAAATACTGTCGCTTTGGCCCTGTTTGAAAGATTACTGACACAGCTAGGGTTAGAGTCTGATATTGCTATCGCAGTACTGGACTACCAAGATCTAGATACTGAGGTCTATCTAGATGGTGGCGATGAAAGTCTGGTATATGATCAGCAGAGAAGTGGCTCAAGCAGTGGGACTTTGCCAAACCAGCCGTTTGTAAGCGTTGATCAGTTGCAAGATCTAGGCGCGGTCAGCGATGAGGCGTTAGCGACATTACGCCCTTGTATTACGGCAATCCCTTATTCTGTAACAATCAACGTCAACACGGCCAGTCCAGTTTTGCTGGCTGCATTAATCGATGGCACTCAGAGCACAGAGATGCAAGCGCTGGTCGAGATGCGCACGGAGCAAGTATTAACCGATATCAGTGATTTATGGCAGCTACCACCCTTAAACGCTGTGAGCAATGAAGACAGGTCAGCGTTAGAATCGCTGCTGGCAGTTGATAGCCAAGCATTCAAAGCGCTTATCACCGCGACTGATAGTATGGAGGTTGGTCAAGCACGTCAACGATTTGCAACCGTTTTGATTAGCAAGACTGACGCTGATGTGAATGGCGCAGACAGTAGCGATGGTTCTGACAATGGTGACTCCACTGATGATAGTAGTGGCTCTGATAACCAAGCCAAAAACATCAAGGTAGTGCATCAACGTCTTTGGGTTTTCCGACCCAGCTTTTGAAGGTATCAAAAAGCCGTTCAAGAAACTGTTTAAACAGCCTTAAGAGTAAAACAACGCTGAGCGTCAAGTAACCTTGGCTGAGCGTTAAGTAGTTTTAGATGTATAAACAGACTAATTGGTGACGCGACCTAATCCTTTAACAGTGTTTCTTCACTGGATTTCCAGTTATATGCGCCGTAAAACAGCATCTGCGCTTGGCGGGTGCAGTTATGTAGCATCAGTTGCTTATTCTTTTCAATCTCGTTCAAATCTATCTCGTCATCATGGTCTTCTGTATAGGTCAGCTCTAACCAATCAATAATCCAAGAAAAGAACATATTGACACCAGCCTCGGCCAATAAGCGTCGATCGTAAGCATTGATATGAGTAAACGCAGGCTGTAATGCTAGGTCGTCTGCTAAATTTTGAGCGTGCTTTTTGATCAGGGTATTAATCGCCTGACGAACGGCGTCAGATCCGCCATAGCGTTCACTAACCAAAAACTGCCAGTAATAAGGTTGATCACTTACCATGTATAAAAACAGCTGAATACTCTTAGCGATTTGCCGGTCATAGCTGCGTTTGCGACCAATATGTAGGCTATCGCTTAATATCGCGAGCGTACTACCTAACTCTTCAATCACCAAGGCTCGGCCAAGTGACTCCATATCATCAAAATGACGATAAAAAGCGGTCGGTACTACGCCCACCTCTCGGGTTACCTGTCTGAGGCTGATAGAGCTAAAAGATTGCCCTGTCATACATAAGTCGAGCACGGCATTAAAAAAAGCGTGTCGAGTTTGAAGTTTCTTTTGTTCGCGACTACTCATAATATTTCAAAAACTATCCAATAGAGGGATATCATACTCATTTTAGCGCGTAAATACGACTAAATACGAAACGAATGTAAACTCAACGGTGTTGATTAAAGTAGAGTCTAACGATAAACTTTCGTCAATGCTAGCCACCAGCGCCTATCTGTGAATATTTTACTTACGGATATTCTATACGTGCTAGACCATCGTTCCCCAATGACCTTGTAGCTCCTGCGCTAACCTATAAGCCTCGTGGTCATTCATACCAGTAATAAAAT
>NZ_JAKDUI010000128.1 GCF_030457785.1 Psychrobacter sp.
GCTGCCACCGTACAGCCCTGACCTAAACCCTATCGAAAAGAAATGGGCACAAGTATAGTAACCAAAAATCAGACAACAATCAATTTTTTGTAGATGCTTGCCTCTGATAATGAGTAATTTGTCATAAGAGATATGTATCGTAAAAGGTAGCGTCGGTATGCGAGCAAATATGCTAGAAACAGATCGTCTTCGGTTGAGACAGTGGAAAGACAGTGACTTCGCAGTATTTGCTGAAATGAGTGCAGATGATGAGGTAATGGCTTACTTTCCGAAGCACTTGTCGTTAGATGAAAGTAAGGCTCTGGCGATGAAGTTGCAATCTATCATAGAAGGTAAAGGATGGGGGCTATGGGCAGTTGCTCTAAAGGATAGCGATGCTTTTATTGGCTTTGTTGGCTTACATGAACGAGAGGATAGCTTGCCGTTTTCTCCTTGCGTTGAAATAGCCTGGAGATTGAGTAAAATCTATTGGGGATATGGCTATGCAACTGAAGCTGCCAATGCTGCTGTAAATTTTGCGTTCGAGACGTTAAAACTTGATGAGATCGTTTCATTCACTGCTTGTGTCAACGCAAAGTCTCAATTGGTCATGGAGCGTCTGAATATGGTCAATATGCAAAACAACTTTTATCATCCTGCCTTGGAGCCTGACCACGAATTGGCCGAGCACGTATTTTATAAGATGACCAGAGAAGAGTGGGTTAAAAGGTAGTAGCAACAGTGGTAGGCAAGGTCTACTCAAAAAAGTAGGGGAGGTCGTTGTGAATCACCCTGTAATTGTCGGAGATTTAACATTCTGAAAGAGTACGACAATGAAAAGACAAGCCTACAATTCTGAGATTAATTTTGGGTCAGTAGCCATATCTGAAATTTCTCTGAGAATTTTATTGTCACTCTAGCTTTTAGAGAATTCCGTTTTGCCAAAACTGCGTAAAAAGCCACTACCTTTAAGGTAGTGGGTAGTTTATTAGGAAACCGAAGTAGTGCTAAAACGAAAAACTAGAGCCTATAAAAACGTCTATGATGTATCATTTTAAATTGCATAGCGCTCAAGATGTTAAGATGTAGCAAAAACAAGATAACAGGCGAAAATACAATGAGAAATCAAAATACCAACAAGCCCATTGATACTGCATTTCAGCAGCGCTTACAACATATATTGACCGATTTACAATTAGAGGATGCGCCAGCTGGCGGGGCCGTGGTTGTGTATCAGGCAGGAGAGTGTATTGCACAGGCAAGTGTGGGCTCATCACAATTGGATACATCATGGCAGCCTGAAACGCTTGCGATTAACTTTTCTACAGGAAAAGGGATATTGGCAACGCTGATGCATGTTTTGGTTTCACAGGGCTTTCTCACTTATGATGTCCCTATCGCAGAGTATTGGCCTGCCTTTGCTGCCAACGGAAAAGCGCATATCACCTTACGCCAAGTGATGTCCCATCAAGCAAGTTTATTTTCGATTCAAAGTATCGATGTGGATAGTGAAGCCTTGCTTGATTGGTCAAAAATGATTAGCGAAGTGGCTCAGATGCCGATAGTTGCCCCTGTAGACGCTGATTTGTATGATAGTGCGTATAGCGCGCTGGTTTATGGTTGGGTTTTAGGCGGGTTGATAGAAACCGTTACTGATATGTCATTGGCAAATGCCCTACGTAAATACTTAACGGAACCATTAGGTATCGCAGACAGTTGTTATTTTGGTGTGCCAGACAACAAAGTCAATCAAGTGGCAAAACTGGTTAAGGATTTTGCAATATCAAATGAAGAAGAGTCAAAGCCAAGTCAAAAACAACATAAGCCTAAGCTAAAGCCAGATTCCGAACGCACCTTGCAAGTCTATGCAAATTTACCCAGTACTGCGTGTTGGCAGCAGGTTCTAACAAATAAACAATCAGCTGAGCACAGCAGTAGCAAGCGTTCAAACGAGCATAGCAAGGATGTATCACCTCGACTAACCACTGCAATCATCAATAGTCTGTATTTCAAAACCAGTCAGCTCAACCTAAAAAATTATAAATCAGCATTGGTGCCTGCTAATAAACAACCGATCGATTATCATCGTCGTGAGACACTGCAAGCCACAATACCAGCTGCTAATGGAGTAGCTTCCGCTCAGGCGCTTGCTACTATCTATGCGATGTTGGCCAACGGTGGCGAGTGGAAAGGGCAGGTGCTGATTGATAGTGCGACGTTTGAGCAATTGTCAGCACCGCAAGTGACAGGTGCAGATGCAGTGATGCCAGCACATATGTATTGGCGATTGGGTTATCATCGACTGTTTAGCATTTGCCAAAACCAAGCAAATCATTCTTTAAATGCTGATGAGCAAGGGTTTGGTCATATGGGCTATAACGGATCGGTTGCTTGGTGTGACCCTACGCGACAACTGTCATTTGCATTTGTCCATAATTTCGACGTGACCATGCTCAATGATGCTCGTCAATTTGCACTGACCGAAGCAGTATTAAGTTTGGTTAATACAGAGTTCTGAAAATATCAATAAGACTGATTGTATCTTGACCGAAATCAGTTGGTTGTCATTTTGAGCAGCTTCTTGGCGCTCAAACCATGTATAAGGATGGATATCAAAATCACGATTGAACAGACAACCCATAATTTGAGCGCGTCTTCATCGCCGAAGAACCCTTGATTGAGGGCGTAAGACAAATAATATATGGTGCCAATCCAATACCACGGATACCCAATGCTGATATGGCGTATTTTTCGGTGCGAGGAAGGTTCAAGCCAGATAAAGCAATCCATGCACTGATAGGACGTATCAATAAGAGGAAAGCAAAGCTTACGATATAAACGCGCCATGTCAGCTCAAAACCTGATCGTAAACCCTGTCCCAGGAGCATACCAAAAGTAACAAGCACTAGAGACATGAGTAAGTTCTCAGATTGTTCTGCAAAATCGTGTAGTTTTTGATGATAATGGTGTTCATGTTCTGAACGTCGAAATGCAAATGCCGCCACAAACACGGCGATAAACCCATAACTATTTACGATCTCTGCCAACCCATATGCCACTAGGGTCAAAGCAATGACCACATAGCCCTGAGAGATAATCGTGTCTTGGCTATATTTTGAAAAAACAAGTTTGGCCATAACCTTGCCAACGACGATACCAACCACCAAACCTGCACCGATTTTCCATAATACATCATGAGTAAACCAAGACCAGAGCATATCGCTGGTGAAACGATCGCCTTCACTAAATGCTTCTGCTACTTTTATTGCCAAATAAACAAATGGGAAGGCCAACCCGTCGTTTAGTCCTGCTTCTGAAGTCAAGGTAAAGCGAGAGATGTCTTCACCCTTTGTATTCGGTGGTCCTACTTGAATACTAGATGCCAGTACTGGATCGGTTGGTGCCAATACAGCACCGAGTAAAATGGCGGCTCCGATGCTCAGTCCGAATGTGTAATAGCCCAATACTGCCATCGAAAAAATGCCAATAGGCATGGCAAT
Organism: Psychrobacter sp.; assembly: GCF_030457785.1. Classification (GTDB taxonomy): domain Bacteria; phylum Pseudomonadota; class Gammaproteobacteria; order Pseudomonadales; family Moraxellaceae; genus Psychrobacter. The sequence continues at coordinate 3,480 of NZ_JAKDUI010000128.1, forward strand.
CATTAACAGACGTACGGTTGGGCGCCACAGTTGCCAAGAAAATTCTGTATCAATCTTAATGCCAGCGCCAACCAGTGATACTAGGATGACGAGTTCGGTCAGTTTTTCAATGATTAAGCCGTTATCAATAGGGTCCAAGAATGATAGCGTGGTCCACCAATGCCCGATGGCGAGACCAAAGCTGACTTGCAACATGGGTATAGAAATAGGTGTGCGTTTAAAGACGATAGGGAACAAGGCACCTATCAAAAAGGCGCCGCCGCAAATTAATAAAAGTAGACTATAGTTTTCAATCATAGTGGATACGCACGCCGTTATTTCAGGAAAAATTTTGTTGGTGATGTTGAGAAAGAACGTACTGGCCCAGCACGCACCTTTATTGCATTCTTAATAAGTGATGGAAATAATGTTTCTTCTCTTTACAGTTTCTATAATGACGCCAAAAAAGGTTTATCATCGCAAAAAATCGTTATTGAAATGTGTGACACGTTGTTTTTTGGTGAAAAAAAAGCCTGCATTATGCAGGCTTTTTCTTACATCACGAGTTAGCTCTCAAGCATGAGAATAACAGTGTTTATTTTATTGCTTAGCTTGTTTAAGTACTTATCTTATTTCAGTAATTAGATTAGCGCTCGACTTGACTCACATCGCGTATCGCGCCAGTATCAGCGCTGGTAGTCATTGCGGCGTACGCACGTAATGCAGGAGTGACGTAACGCTCGCGACTTACTGGTTTCCAAGCGTCACGGCCGCGTGCCTCCATTGCCTCACGTCGCGCTGCCAAATCTGCATCGCTTACTTGCATATTGATGGTACGGTTTGGGATATCGATATGAATGGTATCGCCTTCTTCAACCAGACCGATAGCACCACCTTCTGCAGCTTCTGGGCTGGCATGACCAATCGATAAGCCTGATGTGCCACCAGAAAAGCGGCCGTCAGTTAATAACGCACATTCTTTACCTAAGCCTTTTGATTTTAAGTAGGTGGTTGGATAGAGCATTTCTTGCATGCCAGGGCCACCTTTAGGACCTTCGTATCGGATGATGACTACGTCACCAGCGACGATTTTGTCATTCAGAACTGCCTCGACAGCAGCATCTTGTGATTCAAAGAGTCGCGCGCGACCGGTGAATTTTAAAATGCTTTCGTCAACGCCTGCTGTTTTAACCACACAGCCACGCTCGGCGATATTGCCATACAGTACTGCAAGACCGCCATCTTGTGAGTAGGCATGCTGAACACTATGGATACAGCCTGACTCACGATTGACGTCGAGGTTTGGCCACTCTTTGGATTGTGAAAATGCTTGTGTGGTGCGGACACCACCTGGAGCAGCGATATACAGTGCACGAGCCTCAGTGTTATCCGGATTCATGATATCCCATTTATCGATGGCTTCTTTCATCGTTGCACTATGAATGGTCGGTATATCCGTGGTTAGTAAGTCGGCTCGATCCAGTTCAGCAAGCAATGCCATGACGCCACCAGCTCGGTGTACGTCTTCCATATGGTATTTTTGCGAAGCAGGAGCAACTTTAGACAGACAAGGAACGCCTCGGCTCAGACGGTCGATATCAGCCATTTTGAAATCAACTTCTGCTTCATTCGCTGCCGCCAATAGATGCAAGATAGTATTGGTTGAACCGCCCATCGCGATGTCTAAACTCATTGCATTTTCAAAAGCGGCTTTGGTAGCGATAGAGCGTGGGAGTACAGATTCATCGTTTTGCTCGTAGCGGCGTTTGGCTAAAGATACAATCGTACGACCCGCTTCTAAAAATAGCTCACGGCGTAATGAATGGGTTGCTAATAGCGAGCCGTTACCAGGCAGCGATAGTCCTAAGGCTTCTGTTAAACAGTTCATTGAGTTGGCAGTAAACATGCCAGAGCAAGAACCACAGGTTGGACATGCTGAGCTTTCGATTGCCAAGACATCTTCGTCACTGATGGTGTCATCAGCAGCATCCATCATGGCATCAACCAAATCAAGCTTGCGAACCGCATTTCCCTTATTGTCGGTAGCATGAGAGTCGCTGTCACCGTCGTTATTATGGCTTTGACCCACGGTACTAGCGATGACCTTACCTGCTTCCATGGGGCCGCCAGAGATGAAGACGACAGGGATATTCAGACGCATTGCAGCCATCAGCATCCCAGGGGTGATCTTATCGCAGTTTGAGATACAAACTAAGGCATCAGCGCAGTGGGCATTGACCATATACTCAACAGAGTCAGCGATGAGATCGCGGCTTGGTAGTGAGTACAACATACCGCTGTGACCCATGGCGATACCGTCATCGACTGCGATGGTGTTGAACTCTTTAGCGATGCCACCGACCTTTTCGATTTCACGAGCGACCATTTGACCGAGGTCTTTTAAGTGTACATGACCAGGTACAAACTGGGTAAAAGAGTTGGCAATCGCAATGATTGGTTTGCCAAAGTCACCATCTGTCATGCCAGTAGCACGCCATAGTGCACGGGCACCTGCCATGTTACGACCGCCTGTAGAGGTTTTTGAGCGATAATCCATATAAAATTCCTTACAGATAAGCGAGGTTTGTGAAAGTATTCAGCCTCAGCTGTTATGTTAATAGTGTGCTTTTTATAGTGAGTGAGTACTAGTGAATAATACTAGGTCGTTACCATACCATTAGCTATGAATAACTAAACATGCTCAGACAAGTGCGATGGGCCGATCTGCATAAAGGCTTACTCAAGGCGTTCAGCGATTGCTTTGTCAAACCAAGGTAGGTCGATTTTTTCTTTTTCTAGCTTCGCAATCACTGCCAATGCGTGGCTGCTTGCTAGTTGGTTGTAATCGCTACTAGTCGTTAAGGTTAAAATTGACTCAGCGGTTTGTACCTGATGTTGTCTGTCAGCGTTTTCTTCAGCGATGCTAATCAGTGTTTGGCTATTGTTTTTATAAAGAACGTCCATGCGACCAAAAAACTGCCAGTCTTTTAGAGCAGTAGTAAGCGCTTTCGAGGCATCTTTGGTATACACCTGCTGGGTTTGCTTACCAGTGTTTGTCCAATGTAGCCGAACTGCCAGTTGCAATGCCTCACTAAATACCACCAATGAACCTATAATTTTCACATGCCAAGGACTGGTGATCAACGCTTCATCAATACCAATTAGCTCAGCTGCTTTTTGAGCATTCATGGGCGTATTGAATTGGGCAAGTAGGCTGGGTGTTAAAGGATGTGCTTGTTTTACGCTGTCGTCGAGACTGTCGTAATGGTATAAAAATGGCAGCGGTAAATCTTGGGTCACGGTTTTTTGCGTGATTTTGCAGTTATGTATTTGCCAGTTGATAGCGGTATCGGTCAATACCTCGGCCAGAATAATTGCATTAGGCGGCAAGGTTTGAGCGTCATTTACAGAGCTGGTGGTATTTGGTTGCTCTGAATCTTGATCGTTAGACATGGCATGTGCTGATGTAGACATCAGTATTGTGTTATCGTCTGCTGTATCAGCATTATCGCTACCTGTTATTTGGGTCTGCAAATCCATAAACGCCGTGTTATTAAAATAGATTGGTAATATAACATTTAAAGTGACTGGCTCGCCAATAAATTAGTAAGTGACATCTTATTAGCACGTGATGTTTCAGCAAGTGAGGTCGATCATTATAGAGAGTGGTGGTTCTTATCTAGTTCAATAGGGGTAGTGATTGTCACAGAATTATAGTGGCTTGTGCTCAGGCTGTATTTCGTCCACTATATTATAAACCAATTGTCCGTTATGCAGCAGAAAATAAGCCAATGAGACCGTTAATCAATCAATAACAGTTAATCCATTATTAGCTACTAAACCATCAAAGGAATAAAAATGAGTAAAGACAATCAAGCAGTGATATACGACGATAATAATGTGTTTGCAAAGATGCTGGCGGGTGACATTCCATGTCACCGAGTATATGAAGATGATAAAACCTTAGCTTTTATGGATATCATGCCGCAGGCGGAAGGTCACGTGTTAGTCATCCCAAAGCAAAAAGCCGTTGATTTGGCAGATCTTGAGCCAGAGTATGCCGCAGCTGTTCTTATGACTGCAAAAAAAGTCATGCAGGCGCAGCGTCAGGTATTTGAACGTGAAGGCATTATTCAAATGCAGCTTAATGGCTCGCAAGCAGGGCAGACGGTGTTCCATTACCATATACACCTGATTCCAGGGAATATACATGAGCTGGGTATTCATGCGTCAAAGCAGGTAGATGGCGAAGTGCTTGCTAAAATGGCAGAGGAGCTATCGGCTGCTATCGCAGGTTAGATTTTCAGCATCGGAGGCTAAGCGATAACTGACCAGAGCACAGACTCTAGGACACAGCTTCTAGGGATTGGATAACCGTTAAAACATCCTTGTTATCCTAATCCCAAGGAACAGGGACAATCTCAAGAGGCAGCCAACGAGCTGCCTTTTTTAATGCTTGGTAATAGTCATGTAACAATCGTTAATTTATTGTTACAAGAGCGCTGGGTAACTGGGGTTTTTGAAAGGAGTATGATAGA
>NZ_JAKDUI010000129.1 GCF_030457785.1 Psychrobacter sp.
GTTACTTTAATCAAAATCTCTTATCAGCTGTCCTAAATTAGTTGACCACTACAGATGCTGGTCGTGGTGCTGTTTGTACGTCTGGATTCGGAGTTAACGTACTGCAGGCGCTCAGTGTCGGGGTCATTATGAAGATGAGCGTTATCAATAGGCTCAGGTACGTAGCTGTACCACGACGATGCAGTTGCATAAAGATATCATAAGTACGCATAATAGAAGAGCCTTATAAAAGTGTCATCACTTCATGACCATAACCTAAAAGCTACGAGCAGTCAGTGCTAGGACGTATCCTCAATCTGAAGAAGATATCTCATTTATCATTATTCTTAAAATGAGGACACGCATTGAGATATAGATGCTTGTATGATTAGCTGCCTATATGGTTAGGTGCCCGTAAAATATGAAAATGAAGTGACTAAGCTTACTATTTTTAGCGTTGAATTGCCAAAAATATTCGCTGTCTATGCCATAGCAATTACGGGTAGTCAGTACGGTATTCATTGTCTGTTGTTCACGGCGATGTATTAGCAGGCGACATCGATAACAACCTTGTTAGGATCTTTAATGTCCACATCCGATCAGCACACAGCTATGATTGATTCCACACATCCTATGCGCTCAGACGTGACAGCTTCGGCGTTAGATATGCCAGTGACGGCGTTGGCTGGTGTCGGTCCCAAAGTCGCAGAGCAGTTGGCACAATTAAATATCAAACGGATATTTGATTTGCTGTTGCACCTGCCACGTGATTATGAAGATCGTAGTCGAGCGGTCTCAATAGCTGATGCAGAGCATGGACAAGCGGTTTTAATCACTGGCCATGTGGTACATGTCGATAATAAACGTAGCGGTATGACGGTCGTGGTCGATGACGATACGGGCACGATGTCTTTGCGTTTTTTTAAGGTTTATCGAGGTTTGGCGCAGACCATGAATTTGGGAACACAGCTGCAGCTATTCGGTGAAGTAAAAGTGAACCGTTATGGTAAGCAGATGCATCACCCCGAATACCAGGTAATGACCGATAGCGCAGTGATAACCAATACTGGGCTACAGCCAATCTACCCTAGTGTCAAAGGTCTGCATCAGAATAAGCTACGCACTTTAATTAAGCTGGCATTGCAGACTGTGCGTACTCAGGGCTTACCTATGACGCTGTTCACGCCAGAAGATTTCTCTGTCGTGGCAGACTTGCCATTGGTACCTTTTGAGCCGACGAAAACGACCATAACAGAGCCCGAGTATCCAGAAGACATATTTTCGGTACTGGCAAATAGTGTGCCGAACAATACCGTGGACAGTAGTGTCAGCAAAGCACCTGTAACTGCTTATGATTCAAACAATAAAACCAATCTAATTGTTGCTAACGCGACTAGTAACAATGTTTACAGTTTAACGATATTTGAAGCGTTAGTGCTGCTGCATACGCCACCTACCTATACCGATGCTGGGCAGCAGTACCAGCTACTGAATCAGTTGAGTGCTCGCACACATGCGGCTTGTCAGCGTCTGATTATCGAAGAGCTGACAGCTCATCAACTTAGCCTGTTGTATCGTCGTCAGCAACTGCATCAGCATAAAGCACCTAAATGTGACAGCCAAAGCCCATTGGCTGATAAGTTGTTCGCGGCATTGCCGTTTGACCTAACAGGCGCACAGCAGCGAGTGATGAAAGACATCACAGCTGATATGGCGACGTCTATTCCGATGCTGCGACTGGTACAGGGAGATGTTGGAGCGGGCAAAACTTTGGTTGCAGCTGGTGCGGCAGGTTATGCGCTTGATAGTGGCTGGCAGGTGGCGGTCATGGCACCGACTGAGATTTTAGCAGAGCAGCATTTGGTCAATTTCAAGCAGTGGTTTGAGCCGTTAGGTGTCAGTGTTGGTTGGTTGGCGGGTAAACAAACCGCAAAGCAACGCCGTGAAGCGCTCGAAGCCGTCGCGGAAAACACGGTGCAAATCGCGGTCGGTACGCATGCTTTGTTTCAAGACCAAGTACAGTTTGCCAAATTGGGGCTGGTCATTATCGACGAGCAACATCGCTTTGGGGTTGAGCAGCGTATGGCGCTGACTAATAAAGGTGTTGCCAATAGTACGCCGCATCAGTTGATAATGACGGCGACGCCAATTCCTCGCACGTTGGCGATGAGCGTCTATGGTGACATGGATACCTCTATCATTGACGAGTTACCACCTGGCCGCACACCTATTACGACGGTGACGATTGACCGTAATCGCCGCGATGAAGTGATTGAGCGTATTGCGATTAATTGTGAATCAGGTCGGCAAGCTTATTGGGTCTGCTCGCTAGTAGAAGAGTCTAGCGTGCTGGATGCACAGGCTGCCGAAGCCACTTACCATGATTTAAATGAGCGTTTGGGTATTCGGATAGGTCTCGTACATGGCAAGATGAAATCTGCTGATAAACAAGCCATTATGCAAGAGTTCAAGGTAGGCGCTCTTGATTTGTTGATTGCGACGACGGTCATCGAAGTAGGCGTCGATGTGCCAAACGCATCGTTGATGGTGATCGAAAATGCGGAACGCTTAGGTCTGTCGCAGTTGCATCAGCTGCGTGGACGTGTGGGGCGAGGCTCTACCAAGAGCTTTTGTGTGCTGCTTTATCAAACGCCATTGTCGGAGACTGGTACGGAGCGTTTGAACGTACTGCGGGATAGTACAGACGGTTTTGTTATCGCGCAAAAAGACTTAGAGTTGCGTGGTCCAGGTGAGCTGCTCGGCAAGCGGCAAACAGGCAATGTAGGCTATTATTTGGCTGATTTGATTCGTGACGAGCAGTTATTTGCCATTGCGCAGCGTCTGGCGAAGCATTTGATATCGGACCATACACGCAAACCGGACGTCAGCCAGTTGATACATCGATGGATGCCAGAAGCCAGTCGCTATACGAATGCTTAGTCGTGAGTGTAGGTTCAATGGTAATGACAAATAAAAAAAAGAGGACAGCCGATGGCGTCCTCTTTTTTGTTGAATTCGAAAAAAGCTATTTGGCTTTTTTCGCCTTCTTCATTGATTTTTTGAGACCTTTTAGGTCCTTTTTCGTCTGCTTAATTTTGATTTTGGCATTTTTAATTTCTTTCTTAAGCTTTTTAACTTTTGATTTATCAGCCATTTTTAGCTCCTTTAATAATGAAGTTGACTTACATAATGACAAATCAGCTTGGGAATACAAGTTGGAATTGTATGTACTCTGTACAGTTGCCGCCGTTTCGAGGAGTAGGACGGGTTTTTGTTAAGCAGTCTTTAGTCTGATACTTGCGGCTTTTATTATCATCACCGGGATGAAGGTGGAAGGTAATGAATGATGATATGACATGGCGTATTCTGTTTTAAGCAGCATCATCTGAATCATTGACTGACTGTTTAGGTACGCAACATAATTGACGAAGCAATGGGATAGTCTACAATATTAAAATCATAACAACATGATCGACCAATCTGTCTTACCCTATGTTGTTCCCCTTATATTTCCATGACGTTGATAGCGTGCTTATTTGTAGAGACTGACTATGAGTGACTTTAGAGACCCAGATGATAAGCAAGATCCGCCTAGTGAGCAAGTGTCGGGAACCGCTCCGTCTGAGCTACCGACCTACCGTCAGTCTGAGGCGTCGGCTAATAAACCGTCTCCAAAGCTGCCGTTATGGGTGTTTCCTGTTTTAGTAGCAGTGCTCGTCATGGGTGTGCTAATTGGGAGATACTGGGGCGGCAATGATGAGGCCGGCATAGATGCGCCTGCAGTTTCTAACACTGCGCAAAGTGAGGGCGATAGCGATGCCAGTAGTACGCAGACGGTATTGTCCGTAGAAACGATTTCGCCCAGCCAAGATAGTATCGGCAATACGCTAAGCGCCGATGGGACAATCAGTGCCAAAGACACGGCGAATGTGAGTGCAAAAGTTAATGGTGTCGCCATCGAGCGTGTATTGGTCGAAGAGGGCGACCGTGTAGAAGTGGGGCAAGTGCTTGCGGTATTCGATACCGATGCGATGGAACAGCAGGTATTGCAAGCAGAAGCAGATGTCGCAGAAGCAGCAGCGACATTGGCCAATGCCAGTGCCGATGCGGCGCGTGTATTGCCATTGATAGACATTGATGCTATCAGTCAGCAGGAAGCCGATCGCTACCGTACTTCTGAAGTGCGAGCAAGGGCGTCTTTGCAGGCATCCAAGGCACGTTTGAGTAATCAACGCCTGGATTTAGAAAATTCGAAAGTCGTCGCGCCAGTCAGTGGTGTCATTAGTGAGAAAATGGCTGAAGTCGGCATGGTATCTGGTGGTGGTGCGTTGTTTACCATTATCAAAGGTGGGCTGCTAGAGTGGCGCGCGGATATCGATCCGAAGCTCGTCGGCGACGTCGGTGTCGGTACGCCAGTACGCGTCAGCCTGTCAGATGGTGATACCGTGATGGGAGAGGTAAGCCGTATCGCACCAACAGCGGACGATAATCGTCAGATTACCATCTATGCCAGTCTTGCTGAAAATGCCAAAGCCCGCGCCGGCATGTACCAAACAGGCGAGTTTTTGCTGGGTAGTATTAGCACTCAAACCATTCCTAACAGTGCGGTGGTTAGTAACGATGGTTATGACTATGTGATGCTGGTCACCCAGATTCGTGATAACCGAGAAGACCAAAAGGTAGGGCGTGTTCGACAACAGCGAGTGACATTGGGCGAGCGATATGGCGCGAACATCTCGGTACCTGAGCCGTTACCAAACGACAGCCAGCTTGTGAAGCAAGGTGGTAGCTTTTTAAATGATGGTGATTTAGTACGTATCGTCAATGATGCGACCCAGACAAGCCAACCTGAGCAGGCACAGCCATGAGATTAAATGTCTCTGCTTATTCGATCAAAAACCCATTAGTCGCTATTTTGCTGTTTGTGCTGCTGACATTGGGCGGTGTATACGGCTTTATGAAAATGAAAGTGCAGCAGTTTCCGGATATTGACCTGCCTGCCGTTGTGGTGACCGTTACTTTACCTGGTGCAGCCCCTGCGCAACTCGAAAACGATATCGCCAAAAAAGTCGAAAATCAGCTAACCAGTATCGAAGGCGTCAAGCATATTCGCACCACCTTGCAAACGGGTGCCGCCACTATGGTCACTGAGTTTGTGTTAGAAAAAGACATCCAAGAAGCGGTTGATGATGTACGCTCAGCGGTCGGTGAAGTGCGTGGCGACCTGCCTGCAGCAGCAAATGACCCTATCATTACCAAAGTCTCTACGGCAGGGTTTCCTGTCGTTACTTACTCTGTTGCTGCTGAAAACATGAATGTGGAAGACCTCTCTTGGTTCGTTGACGATACCGTTACCAAACGGCTGTCTGATATAGCAGGGGTCAGTTCAGTTAGCCGTGTCGGTGGTTTGCAGCGTGAAATCACTGTGGCCGCTGATCCTATTGCTTTGAGTGGCTTACAGTTCCCCATCACGCAGTTATCACAGCAGATCTCTGGTATTCAGCAAGACAGCTCGGGTGGTGAAGCAGAGGTCGGCGATACGACGCAAACCATTCGTGTGTTGGGTGCGGTCGAACGGGCAAGCGATCTGAATGATGTGCAGGTTGCCGTTCCTACAGGAGGCACACAGGCTCTGGGTCGCATGGCGACAGTGACGGATGGTCCTGCCGACCCCAGCTCTATAGCCAAGCTGGATGGTGAAACGGTTGTGGCATTCAATATCACTCGCTCTCGAGGTGCCAGTGAAGTGGATGTCATGGAGCAGGTTGATGCTGAGCTGGCAAGGCTGGTAACGGATACTGGAAATATCAGGATTGAAAAAGTCTATGATCGGGCGACCCCTGTTGCTGAAGATTATGAATCCTCGTTACGTATGCTGATAGAAGGTGGGTTATTAGCGGTCGTTGTGGTGTTTTTATTTTTGCGCAATATTCGTGCGACCATTGTCGCGGCTGTCGCGTTGCCACTTTCGGTCATACCGACTTTTTTGGGCATGTATCTGTTTGGTTTTAGTCTAAATATAATTTCCTTATTGGCATTGTCGTTGGTTATCGGTGTATTGGTTGATGATGCAATCGTTGAAGTCGAAAACATCATTCGCCATCTGCGCATGGGCAAGACGCCTTATGAGGCAGCGATGGAGGCGGCTGATGAGATTGGACTGGCAGTTGTAGCGACGACTTTTACATTGATCGCTGTGTTCTTGCCGACTGCTTTTATGGGCGGTGTCGTTGGTCAGTTTTTCCGTCAATTTGGTTGGACAGCAGCTTTGTCCATATTTGCCTCTTTAATGGTGGCGCGTCTTATCACACCGATGATGGCGGCATATGTGCTGCGCCCAGAAAAAGATCAGGTAAAAAAGCAAAGTGCGGTGATGGATTGGTATCTGAAGATCGTGTCGTGGACGCTGAAGAAACGTTGGCTGACTATGACGGCTACTTTGGTATTGTTTGTGCTGTCGCTGGCTTTGGTCAAGCTGTTGCCTAGTGCCTTTATCCCTGATAATGATATCGACCAAACACGTGTGGCGATTGAGCTGACACCAGATGTGGCGCTAGAAGATACTGAGCGCGTTGCAGCTATGGCGAGTGAGCGTATTTTAGCGCTGCCAGCAGTGACCAATATTTTTACGTCGGTAGGGGAAACGCAAGCGTCGATGGACGTCAACTCGACGGGCGGCACTGCTGACAATATCGCAGGCTTAGATATCGTGTTGGCACCCCGAGCAGAACGTGAGTCTAAACAAGAAATAGAACGACAAATAAACAGGGTACTAGCAGATGTACCGGGTGCACGATTTACGGTTGGTTTATCGAGTGGCGGTGAGACGGGGTACAACTTCTCTTTGACCAGCACCAATCCAGAAGTGTTGGAGCAAACTGTACAGCGGATAATGAACGAAATACGAGCATTGCCGAGTGCGGGCACTGTGACCAGTGATCGCAGCTTACCGCAACAAGAGCTGACTGTTACCCCTGATAGACTGGCGATGGCAGATAAAGGTGTGACCACGAAAGATATCGCTTCTACACTTCGAATAGCGACTGTCGGTGACTATGAGCAGCTTTTGTCTAAGCTCAATCTGAATACACGACAGATTCCTATTGTGGTCCGTCTGCCTGATGTCGCTAAGCAAAATGTCAGTCAGTTAGAAAGCTTATATGTACCGAGCACCCTTCCTACAGGGCAGGGCGTACGTGTGGGCGAAGTTGCTGATTTAAGCTTTGGTACAGGGCCTGCGCAGATTACGAGGTTGGATCGAGAGCGAGCGATTAGTATCACTGCTCAGCCGGCCAATGGCGAGCTTGGCGAGTTGGTACAAGCGGTCAAAGCCATACCTGCGATGCAGACATTGCCACCATCAATCACTATTATCGATCAAGGTCAGGCAGAAAATATGGCTGAGCTATTTAGTGGCTTTGCGATAGCCATGTCAGTTGGTGTGGTCTGTATTTTGGGGGTTCTTATTTTATTGTTTGGTCGTATCTTACAGCCTTTTACTATTTTAATGGCGTTGCCGCTGTCTATCGGTGGTGCCTTTGTAGGTTTGGTTATTACTAAAAGCAGCCTCTCTATGCCCTCGATGATTGGCTTTATCATGCTAATGGGTATCGCCACCAAAAACTCTATCTTATTGGTCGATTATGCGTTGATTGCTCAGCGTCGAGGTCTGGCACGCTTCGATGCCATCCTCGATGCCTGTCGCAAACGTGCTCGCCCGATTATCATGACGACCATTGCGATGGGCGCAGGGATGTTACCGTTGGTGTTTGGCTGGGGTGATGCAGATCCCACTTTTAGACGACCGATGGCGGCGGCGGTATTGGGCGGTTTGGTCACGTCCACTTTGCTCAGCTTAGTTGTCATTCCAGTGGTGTATACATTGATGGATGATCTATCAGGATGGTTTGCTAAATGGCTAAAACCAAGTGGTAAGCCGCCTGCTGCTGCCGATGAGACAGCTTAGAGTG
>NZ_JAKDUI010000130.1 GCF_030457785.1 Psychrobacter sp.
ATCTTTAAGATTATATCTCCTATATAAAATATAGAGCTGGCTTGGAAAGTATAAACCAAAAAAGACCTTGCCACATTCTCTTATAACTCTTATAAGAGGTGACAAGGTCTTTTTATTTCTAAATTCTCAGTGAAACAAGTATGACACTACCGGAAAGACGAGTGCAAACTGTACCTGTTGTACACTAAGCAAGTCTAACGCCGTAGTAGGTCAATATTTGGTCTACTGCTTATTTAGGATTCACCATATCAGCAGGAATGACCCACTCATCAAACTGCGCTTCAGTTAATAGCTCAAGTTCTACAGCAACTTGCTTAAGCGTTTTGTTTTCTTTATAAGCGGTCTTAGCGATTTTCGCTGCATTTTCATAGCCAACATGACGGTTAAGCGCCGTGACTAGCATCAGTGAATTGTGCAAGAAATCATCAATTTTTTCTTTAACTGGCTCGATACCGGTTGCACAGTTTTCGTTGAAGCTGTTACACGCATCGCCAAGCAGCTTAATAGACTGCAACAAGTTAAAGGCGACCACTGGCTTATAAACGTTTAGCTCAAAGTTACCTGACGCGCCAGCCATACTGATAGTCGTGTCGTTACCCATCACTTGTGCCACAACCATCGTCATCGCTTCTGACTGAGTTGGGTTCACTTTGCCTGGCATGATAGAAGAACCTGGCTCATTTTCAGGAATGGTCAATTCGCCAAGACCACAACGAGGACCAGACGCCAACCAACGTACGTCGTTAGCGATTTTGTTCAAGCTAGCAGCCAATGTTTTTAATGCGCCTGAAGCAAATACTTCTGCATCACGAGCGGCTAGTGCTTCAAATTTGTTCGGTGCTGTGACAAACGGCAAGTCAGTCAATGTTGATAATTGCTCCGCTGCTTTTACCGCATAATCAGGGTGCGCATTGAGACCAGTACCGACCGCAGTACCGCCAAGTGGCAATTCATATAGACCTTGTAGCGCGTTATCGATGCGAACTAGCGCATGATCCAGCTGGCTTACATAACCGCTGAACTCCTGACCTAGCGTCAAAGGCGTGGCGTCTTGTAAATGGGTACGACCGATTTTAACGATGCTATCGAATTCTTTAGCTTTAGCAGCCAATGTGTCACGCAGTGCTATGACCGCAGGAATCAACAAACTGTTCATTTGACGAGCAGCAGCAACACGAATCGCTGTTGGGAAGCTGTCATTGGTAGACTGTGCATGGTTTACGTGGTCATTTGGATGAATCGGCGTATAGCTGCCACGCTCAGAACCAGCGATTTCATTGGCACGATTTGCTAGCACTTCGTTCATGTTCATGTTTGACTGCGTGCCAGAGCCCGTCTGCCAAACAACCAATGGGAACTGATCGGTAAGACCGCCGTTGATGATTTCGTCAGCCGCTTGTACGATTAGGTCGCGCTTGTCGCCTTCGATACGCTCTAAGCTAGCATTGGTAATAGCAGCGGCTTTTTTGACCAGCGCCATTGCTTCAATCATTGGACGTGGTAATGTCTCGCCACCGATTTTAAAGTTTTGGCGGCTACGCTGTGTTTGCGCACCCCAATAAGCATCGGCTGGGACTTCCACGTTGCCCATTGTGTCTTTTTCAGTACGAGTTGCCTGATTCTGTGTCGACATAACTACCCTCTCTGGTTTGTTGTTGTATGGCTGAGCCGTAAAAAGTGCAACTTTCTGCTGCACATCAAGAAAGATACGATGTAAAGTGGCATTATAATAGCATGACTTTTCACAAATTTCTCCACGTCCGTGAGGGTAACTGATGTCTAAAATCAACAGCCAATCACAATCAACCAATTCACCACCTGATCTATCGATTAATAGCAGCGCTACTGATCAAGGTAGCGCCAATCAAAGTAATGCTAATCACGATAAAACCATGACGAAACCAACTAATGGCACTAGCAATCCGCCCAGACGGCAATTTACCCGCCAGCGCCGCCAGTTAAATCCAAACCATCGTCGGCAATACGCACAATTAGCAAGCTTGCATTTGAGCAAGCTACAGCAGCGACTGCCAGATAACGCGCGCATCGGTCTATATTACGACGGCTTCGGTGAGCTGCCCACTCAGCCACTGTTGGACTGGTGTCAGCATTTAGGTTACCAACCATATTTACCCATCGTGGGTTCACTTGGCAACGACGATAAGCGAATGCGCTTCGTACCCATTTATCATACAAAACTGCTCAATATACCCACACGAATTCATCGGTTAGGAATGCGGCAAAATCATAGTCGCAAGCTATTGTGGGCGACAGCGTTAGATGTCATCATCTGTCCATTGGTAGCGGCAGACTTAGACGGCAACCGCATGGGCATGGGCGGTGGATTTTATGATACAACGCTTGGTAACAGCTATCGCTCAGGGGCAAAAAAACCGTTAAAAATAGGCTGGTGCTATGATTTTCAAGTAGTAGACAAGCTGGTGCGTCAGTCTTGGGATGTGCCTTTAGACGGCTTGATTACGCCAAGTGGGATACGGTGGTTTTGATGAAAAATGAGAATGAAAATATAAACCAGACAGACAGCTACTCTAGCGCAGAGGGTGTCGAGCTGCATTTGCAAACGCTAGAAAGCGTAGAAACTGAGGCACGCTATTACAGCCAAGAGCAGCCTTTTAGCTCGGACGAGCTGACAAGTATCATCAATGAAGAACGCTTGAATGAACTGATGACGCAAAGTGATGTGTTTCTCAGTAATCTACATGACGAAATAAACGAGTTTGATGATTTTGAGCGCTTTTGACAACTAAGGTGTGTCCTCATTTTAAAGTGAGGATAACAAGCAGTAATCGTTTATTCATCAAATGATTGAGCAAACTATTATCGTTTGCTAGAATCATAAATAATTATCATTACTGATTAGGTTCATTTAATTATGACAAGTAAAATAAAACAAGCATTTCTATCAACAACATTACTAAAGCTCTGTTTTTATCTTTTTTGCATACTGTTTGTCTTGTCTCCCATTGTGTATATTTATGACGCTAATGGTTTTGATTTTACCAATGTTAAGAGCCTTGCATTTTCTCTAGCGACATTTTATACCTTCGCACTTATCGGCTATATAGAAATACAACGCGACAAACAACCCAATAACAAACCATTTTCACCTGTTTTGATTCTTATATCGCAGCTTTTCTTAGGCATATTATTTGCTTTATTTTCTGTATCCGCCATCACTTATATAAGAGGGAATTTAGCGCTAGACCAAATATACGATCCAGTTTTACAGTTTTTTTTCGTATACCTGATAGCTAAAAGCATCACAGAGATGAAAAATGGTCTAGAAAATACAGAAGAGACAACTGCACCCTCGTCATGTTCTTGAACCACCCAGAATTTTACCAAAAAAAAGACTTATTAAATAAGTCTTTTTTTTGCACGAGCACTTTTTAGACTTACAGCACCATCGCTGCAATCCAGCCAAAGGCTAATAGCGGAATGTTGTAATGCAAGAAAGTCGGTACCACGCTGTCTTTAATATGATCATGCTGTCCATCAATATTCAGACCAGATGTCGGACCAAGAGTAGAATCTGAGGCAGGCGAACCGGCATCGCCTAGCGCACCTGCGGTACCGATAATCGCAACGGTAGCCAGTGGCGAAAACCCAAGCGAGATACACAAGGGTACATATATCGCGGCAATAATCGGAATCGTCGAAAACGATGAGCCAATACCCATGGTGACGACCAAACCAATTCCCAACATGACCAAAGCAGCAATGGCTTTATTACCAGCAAATAAGTTGGTCGCGCCATCGATTAGGGGTGCAATTTCACCAGTCGCTTTCATCACTTCTGCAAAACCCTGTGCAGTAATCATAATGAAACCAATCATCGCCATCAATTTGATACCGTCATTAAATACTGTGTCTGCTTCACGCCATTTGACCACCCCTGTCGCCATAAAGACACCAAAGCCAAACATTGACCCAAGTAATAACGAGTCAGTATAAAGCTGCACCACAAAGGCGGTGACAATGGCAGCCAACGCCGCCAGTGTCTTTAGCTTGCTTTGCATCGCAGCACCAGACGCCGTCTCACTCAATGTATCGCCTTTTATCGCTGCATCGTGGGCGCTCTTGTCTATCGTCACCTGTTGATAATGACGCGGCTTGCGATAGCTGATAAATACTGCTGTCAGCAAACCAAGTAGCATACCTAGTGCTGGAATCGCCATCGCTTGCACCACTGAAACCTCAGCGATATCAATGCCCGCTTCACCGACGTTTTTGAGCATGATTTGATTGAGATAAATATCACCAAACCCATAAGGAATAAACATGTAAGTGGTAACGAGACCAAAGGTCAGTAGACAAGTAATGAGCCGTCTGTCAATCTGCATGCGATTAAACGCCAAGAGTAATGGCGGTACCAATAATGGAATAAAAGCAATGTGAATAGGTATTAAGTTCTGGCTAAAGCAGCTCATCATGACCAGACCTGCAAACAACATATATTTAATCATGCCACTCGTGCCACCAGCATCTATCCGCTTGATGACCGCCCCTGCCAATGATTGAGGTAGGCCTGAATGTGCAATCGCTACTGCAAATGCACCGAGCAACGCATACGACAGCGCAATTTGCGCACCATTTCGGATACCTTCTTGAAAAGCATTTAGCGTATCTGTCATGCCGAGGCCTGCAATGAGCCCACCTGCCAGCGCTCCGATTAATAAACTGAGCACCACGTGCACTCTCGCTAGGGACAACCCCAGCATGATAACGACTGCCAGCAGCACTGCATTGATGGCCATACACTCACCTCTCTTTCTCTTTTATCGCTTGTTTTTTAACTTACTAATACCCTTCCCACGTTCTATATTTTAGGGTTCAGTATTGTTTCGATTTCGTGCGCTAAGACTCAGTACCGCTAACACCCTTCATTCAATATCAGAGCATGAGCATTGTGCGCGCGACATTTTACCTGATTTGCTCTCTAAAACCTACGCACAACAGCGCACAGACACCCGTTAAAACTCAAATAAACCGACAACACGCTCCGCTGTTTATCAAAGTAAGCCTTGCAATTTTATAGAGCAGCACCATTTATCTAAAGACGAGCCACGAACTTGACTTTACAAGTCTGGTTAACGAGGAAGGAATATATGAGCGAACATAATATAGATAAAGACAATATCGACATCGACGTCTCAACGACGGATTCTGATGAGAATGCTTCGAGCGATACAAAAGAAAGCACACCCGTTGCGGCTAAAGAATCAGAAGACAGTATGGACAATGAGCCGGTAACCTATTTACCTCTACTGGCATTGCGCGACGTTGTCGTTTACCCACATATGCAAATTGCATTGTTTGTCGGGCGTTCTCCATCGGTGAAAGCCGTCGAACTAGCGCAGGCTGAGTACGGCAACAAAGTATTCGTCGTTGCACAAAAAGACTCGCTGACCGAAGATATTGATCAAGACAACTTGTACCAATATGGCACCGTTTGCCGCATCGTCAACACGATGCCGCATGATAGTGACGAGAATTGCATTAAAGTATTGATCGAAGGTCAATACCGTGCACGCGTTGATCATATCGAAAATCACGACGAGCTGTTGATGGCAAACTTTGAACGTGCTGATATTGATGTCAGCATGGATGAGAGCCAACAGAAAAACACCATTCAAGCATTAAACACGCTATTTGAAGGTTATGCAGAAGCACGTCTACGTAATGCTCGTGAACTCAGTCGTGTGGCAAAGCGTATCGATGACTTGCTTGAATTGGTCTACTTTATCTCAACGCGTGTCTCGATGGATCTTGATGTCAAACAGTCGTTCTTAGAAAACGACGACATCAAAACGCACATCAACACCCTAACAGAATATTTGGTCAAACAGAGCGCTGAACAAAACATCGAGCAAGATATTCAAGATGCCGTGCGTCAGCAAATGGAAGACAACCAACGCGAATACTTCTTGAATGAAAAGATGAAAGCCATTAAAAACGAACTGTCCGATATGAACGACGGTAGCTTTGATGGTGAAGATGATGTCGCTGAACTAGAAAATCGCCTAGAAAATGCCGACTTGCCAGACGATGTGCGCAAAAAAGCCGAGCAAGAATTCAAAAAACTAAAAATGATGCCACCAGCATCAAGTGAATCTTCGGTCGTACGTAACTATATTGAATGGATTTTGGATACGCCGTGGAATGCGGCCAGCAAGGTTTCAATCAACTTAGATAAAGCCAAGACGGTACTAGACGAAGATCATTATGGTCTAAAAGATGTCAAAGACCGCATCTTAGAATATCTGGCAGTACAATCACGCGTGAAGAAACTTCGTGGTCCGATTCTTTGCCTAGTCGGCCCTCCAGGTGTCGGTAAAACTTCTTTGGGTGAATCGATTGCTCGAGCAACTGGTCGAAAGTTTGTACGTATGGCGCTTGGCGGCGTGCGTGACGAAGCAGAAATTCGTGGGCATCGTCGTACCTATATCGGTGCGATGCCAGGTAAAATCGTGCAGTCGCTGGCAAAAGTCGAAGTCAAAAACCCGCTATTCTTATTAGATGAAATCGATAAAATGGCGCAAGATTTCCGCGGTGATCCGGCGTCAGCATTGCTTGAAGTGTTGGACCCATCACAAAACGACACCTTCAACGACCATTACTTAGACATGGACTTAGACCTGTCTCAGGTGATGTTTATCTGTACAGCCAACAGCATGGACATGCCACCTGCTCTGCTTGATCGCATGGAAATCATTCGTCTACCAGGGTACACCGAAGAAGAAAAGGTCAATATCGCGCAGAAGTATTTGGTGCCAAAGGCTGTCAAACAAAACGGTCTGAAAGCAGGCGAAATTGAGATTGTAGAAGCAGCATTGCATAGCATCGTTCGCAGCTATACTCGTGAAGCAGGTGTGCGTAACCTAGAGCGCGAAGTCAACAAAATTTGCCGTAAAGTCGTTCGTGGTTCGGTCGAAAGTCATGGTGCACGCGCTCCGAAAAAAGCAGATCGTGAGTTGGTCGTTGTTGATGACAAAAACATCGACGACTATTTAGGTGTTCATCAATACGACTATGGACTGGCTGAAGAAGATCCTGAAATAGGTCGTATCACTGGTCTTGCCTGGACACAAGTCGGTGGTGAGCTACTCACTATCGAAGCCGTCGCGATGAAAGGTAAAGGCGAGCTAAACTTTACAGGGTCGTTGGGTGATGTGATGAAAGAATCAATCCGAGCTGCCATGAGCGTGGTACGTGCACGCGGCGATAGCTTAGGTATCGACTACGACACGGTCAAAACCACCGACGTGCATGTACATATGCCAGAAGGCGCTACACCGAAAGATGGTCCATCTGCTGGTGGCGCACTCACCACAGCATTAGTATCTGCTTTGACTGGTATCGCCATCCGTCCAGACATCGCGATGACGGGCGAGATTACCTTACGCGGTAAAATATTGCGTATCGGCGGTCTAAAAGAAAAACTGCTCGCAGCCCATCGCGGCGGTATCAAGCTTGTCTTAATTCCCTCTGCCAACGAGCGTGATTTGGCCGATATTCCTGACAATGTTAAGGAAGGTCTAACCATTCAGCCAGTCGCAACGATCGATGAGGTGTTAAAAGCCGCTTTAGTAAGTAAGCCCAAGCCACTTAAACCTGCGAAAGTCACTGTCGACAAAACCTCAGGTAAAGCGTTACGCAGCTAAACCAACGTATACTCAGTCAAATTATTAAATCAGCCGCTCTTCGTAATGATGAGCGGTTTTTTTATATCTGCCCGATGCACTGCCCTTCAAACCCATACGATACTTACATTTATTAACGGATTGTTGCGGACTTGATGAATAAATATGTCCAGTGCTTAGTTATAATTATTTCGACATTAACGAAT
>NZ_JAKDUI010000131.1 GCF_030457785.1 Psychrobacter sp.
TCTGATAATAACGGTCGGCTTAGCTGTAGTAGGCTTAATTAACAAGAAATATGATAATAATACACTTTTGGGTGTTGTCTCATCCAACTTAATTAACTACTATCTACCGACGAAGTATCAACTTTAAGCAGTATTTTGAACGACGATTTTAAAAAATAAGGAACCTTTGGTTCTCAATCAGGAATTTTCTAATTCATAACATAAATAAACGAGGAACGTATGAAAGCATTAGTAGCGGTCAAGCGTGTTATTGATTACAACGTAAAAGTTCGTGTAAAGGCTGATAACTCTGGCGTTGATCTATCCAACACTAAGATGTCCATCAACCCTTTTGATGAGATTGCAGTAGAAGAGGCAGTTCGCTTAAAAGAAGCGGGTGTTATAGACGAGATTATTGTTGCTTCTATTGGTCCTAAAGAGTCACAAGAGCAAATTCGTGCTGCCCTAGCTTTGGGTGCGGATCGTGGTGTTTTAGTCGTGAGTGAAGACAAACCATACCCGCTACAAGTCGCTAAGATACTTAAAAATATCGCCGAAAGCGAAAGCACAGACATCATTCTGCTAGGTAAGCAAGCGATTGATGATGATAACAACCAAACAGGTCAAATGCTGGCGGCATTGATGGGTATCGGTCAGGGTACCTTTGCTTCAGAAGTAAAAGTTGAAGGCGATAAAGTCAACGTTACTCGTGAAATTGATGGTGGTTTGCAAACGGTTGCCCTTGATCTACCAGCAGTTATTACTACCGATCTACGCTTAAATGAACCTCGTTATGCTAAGTTGCCTAACATCATGAAAGCGAAGAAGAAGCCAATTGATGAAAAAGCGCCAGCGGATTTTGGTGTTGATATGGCATCTAAGCAAGAAATTATCAAAGTCGTGCCACCTGCTGAGCGTCAAGCTGGTATCACAGTAGGTTCGGTTGATGAGTTGGTCGATAAGCTAAAAAATGAAGCAAAAGTCATCTAGTACTTCATGAAGGCATATCTTGTATAAGGATATTTATGTCAGCGTTTATGAAAAGCCGCGTAGATATCTTTGTACAAAAGCACTCTCACAAATAGATAATACGAACAAATATAAAGGACTAAAAAAATGGCAATTTTGGTATATGCAGAACACGACAATGCCAGTCTAAAAAAGGCAACTTTGAGCTCTATCGCTGCTGCAAAGCAAATCGGTGATGACGTCCACGTATTGGTTGCTGGTAGTGGCGCACAAGCAGCTGCTGACGAAGCGGCTAAAGCAGAAGGCGTGAGCAAGGTTTTACTAGCAGATAATGCGGCTTATGAGCATCAATTGGCTGGGAATGTTGCGCTGTTGGTTGCTGATATCGCAGCTGACTACAGCCACATCGTTGCATCTGCGACCACAACTGGCAAAAACTTCATGCCACGTGCTGCAGCGTTACTTGATGTAAGCATGTTGTCAGAAATTTCTGCTGTGGTAGATGCGCAAACTTTTGAGCGCCCTATCTACGCAGGTAATGCAACTGCAACGGTCAAGACTTCAGAAGATAAAGTGGTGTTGACCGTACGTTCGACTTCTTTTGATCCAGTAGCAAGCGAAGGCGGTTCAGCTACTGTCGAAAGCATCGATAATGTGCAGGATACTGGCAAAGCAAGTTTTGTCAATGAAGAGATGGCAAAGTCTGACCGTCCAGAGTTGACCTCAGCTGACATCGTGATTTCTGGTGGCCGTGCGCTGGCTAATGGTGAGAATTTCACCAAATACATCGAGCCGCTAGCGGACAAGCTAGGCGCTGCTATTGGTGCATCACGCGCTGCCGTGGATGCGGGCTATGTTCCAAATGATATGCAGGTCGGTCAAACAGGTAAAATCGTGGCACCGCAACTGTATATCGCCGCAGGTATCTCAGGTGCGATCCAGCATTTGGCTGGTATGAAAGACTCTAAAGTTATCGTAGCAATTAATAATGATCCAGAAGCGCCTATTGCTAGTGTTGCTGATTATTTCTTGGAAGCTGATTTGTTTGAAGCATTACCTGAGCTTACTAGCAAGGTTTAAGTCATGAATGACAGCAATTGTTAATGCATTAAATCAAAGATTGATAAAAAGCCCACTATTCTGAATAGTGGGCTTTTTTTATGACCTCGGCCCGTAAGGACGATGCTATTGGGGTTAGGGCGTGTCATTATTTAAATAGTGAGGTTTAAAATGAGATAAGTTGATGCTAACCTAGAAAAAAACTGCAGGGAATATAAGCATGTTCACAAGATTTTTCACAATGAGTAGCAAAATTTAGCCATTTTAAGACCATTAAGTGATTGAATACGTTGATCGATGACACGCCCTAATATTTTTACTGATAATGTCTTTGACGTAATGTCTCATACAAGCAAAGTGACCCTGCAATCGCGACGTTAAGACTTTCTTGTCCATTAGGCTGTGGTAGGGCGATAGGAGTGGCACATTGCATTAGCTCATCACACACACCTTGACCTTCATGTCCCATAACCCACGCTATGGGCTTTTTTAAGTCATGTTGGTAGATGACGGTATCGGTATGTGAGCTGGTCGCAAACAGTGGTGTTTGTACATTGTCTAAAATATCTTGAGTGCTTAAGCCTTCGTAGATAGTGAGTGTGAATTGTGCACCCATGCCTGCACGCAGTGTCTTTGGGGACCAAGCTTGCGCAGTAGCGTTGGTACATAGGATGTTTTTTATACCAACTGCTGCAGCCGTGCGCAATAAGGTGCCGACATTACCGTTGTCCTGGACGTCGTTTAAAATCAAACAGTCATCCTGAATCATTGCTAAGCTAGGCATGGGTGTATTAATGACAGCCATGATGTCGATACCTTTTCCTAAGCTGCGAATGCTTTCATACAGTGGGTCGGACAACGTCAGTATGGGGGTGTGGGTTGGCAGACGAGTCAGGATTTGCTGCACTTCAGGATGATCGTGAGCTGATGCTGCCACTAGTAGTTGGACAAACGGATAATCGATGCGCAGCGCTGCATCTATCAGATGTACACCTTCAGCCACTGTTTGCCCTTGCTTTTTTCGTTGGCGTGATTGGGTGAGTAGCGCTTTGACTAGTTTGACGGTGGTGTTCTTGTCTGAGGTAATCAGCTCGGTGGGGTTGGCTACCATAATAGATCGCTTAGAAAAATATAAAAAGTGGAGCAGTCAGTATAAATGCTACCTATGTGAGCACTTATACCGGCTGCTTTTATGCTGCCTGTATATTGAGGCTGTTCTTACTGATCGGCGTGTTTTACATGCAAATCTGCTACATAATTGACTTCGTTTTTACTACCGAGTACCACAGGCACGCGTTGGTGAATCTCTGTCGGCTCTACTTCTAAAATACGATTGACCGCATCTGTTGCTGCACCGCCAGCACGTTCAATTAACAAGCTCATCGGGTTGGCTTCATACATCAAACGTAACTTGCCTGCTTTGTTGGGATCTTTGGTATCAAATGGATAGGTAAATAAACCACCACGGCATAAAATACGATGAACATCACCGACCATGGCAGCTACCCAACGGGTATTAAAATCACGTCCGCGCACACCGGTTTTGCCTGCGATAAGCTCGTCGATATACTGCTGCATCGGTGCACGCCAGTGACGATAATTTGACGCATTAATAGCATATTCGCTGGTATCAGCATCAATTTGCACGTTGTCTTCTATGAGTACGTAATCACCGGTATCTGGGTCGAGGCTAAACATCACTACGTTATCTGCAATGGTCAGCGCCAGTACAGTAGAAGTGCCATAGAGTAAATAGCCCGCTGCCAATTGCTTGTTACCAGCTTGTAAAAAGTCGCTGTTTTCACTCATGTGACCTTGGCGCTGATAAGGTAGGATGGAAAAGATAGTACCAACCGCCATATTGATATCAATGTTTGATGAACCATCAAGAGGATCAAACAATACCAATAAACTACCGTCAGCGTTGGCAGGAGTGGCATCATCTAACTCTTCCGACGCGACACCAGCACAGTGGCTGTTGGTTGCCAAGGCATCTAATAATAAATCATTGGCGAGTACATCTAGTTTTTTTTGTTCTTCACCTTGGACGTTCTGGTTGCCAGCTTCTCCTAAGATATCTGCCAGAGCGCCTTTTTTTAGGAGCTGAGAGATGGTTTTACCAACTTCCGTGACGGTGGTAATCACGTCAATCAGTGCAGGGTCGTGAGCGTCAGTATTTAGATATTTTGCTAAGGTGGTCATAAAGCTTCCTGATAAGTCGTGTGGATAAATAGCCTGGTTATAAAATCAGCTGATATTGTTGTGGTCAGTATAAAGTGAATGAGATATGCTGAAAAACGTTCTGGTGGTGTGAGTTTATCTTGCGTACTATGCGTTGTTCGCTGCTAGTGTTCATCTTCAAGGTGCAAAAAAGCTCCGCAGCGGTACCCACCTGTTTTTAAATTACCTAAATTATAAACGATAAAAAATGTTTAGCAGACAAAAGCAAACGCTCTTTTGGTCAGTCAATTTTGAAATAGCTGATGGTTCATCTTTGTACTGACCATAAAATCAGCTACACTATAAGCATTATTGATTATGATTTGAATATGCTGCCTAGGTTTCACCTTGGTCATTACGTGTATACTTGCTATGAGTTAGCAAGGCAAAATTAACTGAATAGCACTGGTGTCGTTGAGGTAAATTGTAGCAAATAAGTGCTAAGGCGTGTCTTCAATTCAATCGATAGTCATCGAAATGAGCCAAAAATGGCTAAATTTTGCCAAACGAGGTCAAGTATTGGTTAATATATTGGTATTGGCGATGCTTTTTACTCGCTCGACTATAAGCTTTCTTATTTTGTCGCTATCTTTTAAATGAGTGTATGCCTTTAAATGTCCTCGTGTCTGTGTGTGTTAGCGATAAATACTCGAAAAAATCATTAATATAAACTCATAATAAAGACCTGTCCCTATGCGAAACTCTACTGATAGTCAGTCAACACCAACAGTCTCACCGACTGCTCATGCAAAGTTTGATCCCAATACCATTCATCAAAGGCTAAATACATCGTTGAGTCGCCCACAGCTTAATGCTGATAGAAGCATTAGGCATTTTTTAGGCGTGGAAGGTCTTAATAAAGCACAGCTGCAAGCAATTATTGCTAAAGCAGAGACGTTCTTTGATGACAATGGGCAACTGCTGAACAGGCCTGAGCTTGAAGGCTATACCGTCATGAATTTGTTTTTTGAGCCGTCGACTCGTACACGTACCACTTTTGAAGTGGCGGAAAAGCGCTTGGGTGCCAATGTGCTAAATATCGATATCGAGCGCTCTAGTACCAAAAAAGGCGAGAGTCTGCGCGATACGTTATGGAATCTACAGGCCATGACGGCTGATATTTTTGTCGTACGGCATTCGGCGTCTGGGGCAGCACATTTTATGGCAACAGAGGTGACACCTGATATTGCTATTATCAATGGCGGTGATGGCTGGCATGCGCATCCGACCCAAGGTATGCTCGATATGCTGACCATACACCGAGAAGCACCTCGTCCTTTTGAGGAGTTGTCGGTGGCGATCGTCGGCGACATCAAGCATTCTCGGGTAGCACGCTCTGATATCAGTGCGCTACAAACCTTAGGTGTCAAAGACATTCGCGTCTGTGCGCCGCGTACGTTATTGCCGAAAGGGATTAAACGTTATGGCGTAGAGGTCTACGAAGATATGAATGAGTGCGTGACAGACTGTGATGTCATCATGGGTTTGAGAATCCAAAATGAGCGCATCGGCTCGCCGTTACTTGCATCATCTAGCGAGTATTATAAACATTATGGCATTACCCCAGAGCGAGTAGCGCTTGCCAAACCTGATGCCTTGGTGATGCATCCAGGGCCGATGAATCGGGGTGTTGAGATTGCATCTAGCGTTGCTGATGGTGCTCAATCTGTGATTTTAAAGCAGGTTAATAATGGTATTGCCATTCGAATGGCTGTGCTGTCGTTAGCAATGCAAGGTCAGCGAGCTCATCAGGCCGCCGGTAACTAACATATTGGTTGCTGTTTTATTCTTCTTTATTTCATTTGATTGATACGGTAATAACGCTCATGTCTACTATGCTCAATACTGATACACTGATACTTGACCATCTTCCTGACACCCTCAAAAACACATTACCAAGCACTGTGACCGATAAACTCGCAACGCTAGAAGCAGGGCGTGAGATGTGGCTACTACCACCTTTGGTTGATTTGTGCGCGCGCTTACGAGAGCCAGGACAACAACAACACGGCACGCTACAATCGGAAGGTTCTGCCGCTCGTGCCAATGGTTTTTTACACGTAGTGACGCCACCTGACACGACGCCTATATTAGAAAACGGTTCTTTATTAAAGGGTCTACGTGAACGCGCGCTCAATGATGGCGGGATTTACTTACATGTTTTAGGTGCTTTGACTGCTGGGTTGGAAGGTGAGCGACCTTCGAATATTGCAGGGTTAAAACAGGGTGGCTGTATCGCTGTTTCCAATGCTCGTAGGCCTTTTCGTAATGACTTGGTACTGTTGCGCACATTAGAGTATGCAGCGACCTTTGGGATGAAGGTGTTCTTCTATCCCGATGAGCCAAGCTTGTCTGGCGAGGGGGTTGCTCACGAGGGTTATATCGCTTCATATCATGGTTTACAAGGTATTCCTTGGATCGCAGAGACAGTCGCCTTGTCTACGCAGCTGTTGATGGTAGAAGAAACAGGGATTGCTGCTCATTTCAGTCAGCTGTCGTGTAAGTCTTCGATAGAGCTGATGCGTTGGGCAAAAGACAAAGGTCTACCAGTTACTTGTGATATTGCCATGCACCAGTTGTATTTGACCGACGATAATTTGGAAGGTTTTAACGCACAGGCTTATGTGCTGCCGCCACTGCGTAGTAATACGGATCAACAAGCGATTCGTCGTGGTTTAAAAGACGGTACCATCGACGCCATTTGTAGTCACCATGAGCCATTAAATAGTACTGCCAAAAAAGCCCCATTTGCTGAGAGCACACCTGGTATCTCAAATTTCGATACCTTTATGGCGCTTGCCTGTCAGTTGGTACATGATGAGGTGCTGACGTTGGAACAGCTGGTGGACAAAATCTGTCTGAACCCGGCAAAAATTGCTGGTATTAACGAGCAGTATGAAGCAATCGGCGGTGCTGTCTTGGTTGACCCAAATGTAGAGTGGCAAGTGACGGCGCAGTCGATGTTGTCAAATGGTAAAAACACGCCTTTCTTTAACCAGCAGTTGCAGGGCCGTGTTGTGGATGTTTTCTTTGGCTAATGTGCCTCGAGAAGATGACCGCTTGTCTCCATCCTCGAAAGATAAAAAACACAGCTTGCCCCACCGATCAGACAAGTCGCCACAAACCGCTAGCGAGTCCATCAAAGCGGTGGCAATCTATGAGGTCATCAAAGGGCTAGGCGCACTCATAGGCGCTGTGACGTTATGGGCGTGGCACGCAGATTTAGAGCAATGGCTCAATTCAGCTACCGACTCCTGGCAACAAACCTTTGGTCAGATGCTGGCAGTTCAAATAGAAAGTACGGTAAGGATCGCTCAGAAAGCAAGTGAAAACTGGCCAGTGTTTTTACTATTGATTTTTGCTTATGCAAGTATGCGTTTTCTGGAAGCCTATGGTCTGTGGCAAGACAAGACTTGGGCGTATTGGTTTGGGGTGCTTGGCTACGGTGTGTTTATTCCTATCGAAATATACTACTTGATTACCAGTCCCTTTGACTGGCTTAAGCTTGGTGTCTTAGCCTTGAACCTACTGATCGTGTTTGTGGTCTACCGTAATATGAAACGAAAAGGGCTAATATAGAAATCGTTCAAGAAGTAAATGTTCCAAAAGATGGGTAGTTTGAGACATTGTCATATTTTTTA
>NZ_JAKDUI010000132.1 GCF_030457785.1 Psychrobacter sp.
TGACTATCTCTGCGAGCAGTTACGCTCGCCTAGACTGATTGTTGCGTAAGTCCTACTTATAAAGGATTGGCTATACCGACTTTTAGCTGCGACCAAGAGATTGGATCGAGTAGTGTCTGCCAGAATGCCTCAAATGGTGGCGCAAAGTACAGCAGTAATCCAAGAGTGACATATAAGAGTAGGTACCACCATTTGTTTTTATGTTGATAAAATTTCATCGCCGTACCAGATGAACGCTTTACTCTCATGCCGGTCAAGTCCACGCTATAAAGCTCATCAAGTGTCAAATGCACCATCGCCCCACTGAACAAAAACAACCCGTAAAACCAGCTGGTCGTCAGCGGAAGTTGTAATCCATAATAACTAAGACAAGTCAGCCCAAGCCCCATGATTGCCATATAAGGCACAGAGTGAATCACGCCGCGATGCACAGTCATTGTGGTGAAGACATAAAACACCACATAGCGTATAAAGCCGTAGCCAGCTAGCCATAGTGCAAACAGAGCAAACAAGTTTAGCTCGTGACTCCAGTGGATCACCAGCGTAAAAGCAAACGCCAATGAGATGACATGAAAGCCAATTTTAATCGGTGTCGAGTTGTCAGAATCCAAATCCGGTAGCAAGCCACCGATGGTACCCAGTGCCACACACATCAGAAACCCAGATTCACCAATCAGACCTGCTTTATAAATCGTTAAGCCAAGCGTACCACTGGCGATAAATGCAACATTTAGGTGGGTATTAAAATTTGCCATAAAAACTCATCAATAAGAGCGCGTGGAACCTGCGTTTTGGGCTGATCGTCTAGCAGAAAAAAAGCGCACCATGATACCATAGTCAGCCCTTAGTGTAGCCTTAGTACTGCCAGTACCGCCCTCCATCTAACAGAGGTAGTTGATATGACAGATAACAGAGGTAGTTGATATGACAGACCACCAACCATTCAGTAACCCACGCTCTGATATCAGGCATGATAGTCCATCTGACTCTGATAGCAGTCTCGCTGGAAATATCAATGGAAGTGTGAATAGAAATATCAATGAAACCCTTGATGGCTGCTTTGCTGAGATTGATTGGCAAGCTCCATGGCTTCGTCATTTGTGCCAGTTAGATTATTTAAGCAGAACCATCATAAGCAAATCCATCGTTCAACCCAGCGAACAAGAGATTGGCCTGTCTTCAATAGCACCTCTAAATCATTCGCCTGACGTGGTTGCAGCGGTTTTAAACACGGCACTACAGCAGCGCGTTTCAGATTTGGCGATACCGCCACCCACGACCGAGCCAACGCATCATCACCAAGCCCAAACGCTAAGATTCGTCTCGCAAGCAGCCTTGCCCGAAGGCGAGTCCTATGAGTGCTTTATCGGTGAGAGCGGTAATATTCCAACACGCGATAATCTGCATGATTTATTCAATGGCAGTATTTGGCTGACTTTTCCCAAAACCAAAGCGCTACTGAATCACTACCATATGCTCGAAATCGCAGAGCAAGGCGTTAGCGAGAGTCGTGGTCGTGTCCGCGATACCATCACCGTATTTGATGAGAATGGCGCTGTCTTGGTCACTGCCGATGCTAGTATCGGTGATGCCTTGATTGATTTTGATTGGCAGGCGAGCTTGGTTAATACTCGCAAGCAGTGGGATGATCCAAAGCAACCAAACCCTCACGCCGAAGCAGCCGTTTATATTTTCGGTCATGCCTTGCTCGAGCAGTTGATACATCCGCGAAAGCCATTGTGCGCGCATAGCATCGTGATCAATGTCACGGCAGATTTCTTTGCTTTATCTTTGTCTCAGCGTATGCAGCACTTAGATGACAGAGTGGCTAATTATATGGACACATTATTATCACAGCAGGGTGTCACGCCGCGTCAGCTTGCACCGTTGCCTATTTTAGGCGTGCCATATTTTTGGGAAGAAAACCATGATTCTCACTTTTATGAGGATACTTATGTGTTTCGAAGTGGTCGCCGAAAAAAGCCAAAAAGATAAAATACTAAAAATGCTGTCAGTTAGTTGATAAGCTGTTGTTTTATTTATTATTTAATCTGTGCTTTCGTTTACGATTGTCCCACGATTTGACTACGTTTAGTCATTAACAAAGCAATAGATCTTTGTTATGGTGAAGGGAGTCATTAACAGAAACTGAAATAAAAAGATAAGAAGTCAAAAGTATAGAGATAGAGATATAGAGACAAAAACGCAACGTATTTTTTTATAACTGATTTTAACGACCTAAACTGTCAATAGACCTCAACGATATAAATTATTTTTTAACTTATTAGCCCATTTAGCCACCAGTGATAACAATAAATTCATAATAATTCTACCTAGTAGATAAGGAAGCTACCATGAGTGATATTTTTAATGTAAAAGATACCCTAACAGTCGATGGCAAGGAACATGCCTATTACAGCCTACCAAAGCTGGCTGAGACTCACGACAACATCAACAGCCTACCGTTTTGTATGAAAGTGGTGTTAGAAAACCTACTGCGCAACGAAGATGACGGACAATCTGTTGGAAAAAACCACATTGAAGCAGTCGCTAATTGGGATGCGGCCGCTGAAGCCTCAAAAGAGATTGCTTTCATGCCAGCTCGTGTCGTCCTGCAGGATTTTACCGGTGTGCCGTCCGTTGTCGATTTGGCAGCCATGCGTGATGCAGTGGTCGATCTGGGCGGTAAAGCTGAGCAGATCAACCCGTTTATTCCCAGTGAGCTGGTCGTTGACCATTCAGTACAGGTCGATGCGTATGGCCGCGAGGATGCGCTGGATCTGAACGAAAAAATCGAATTTAAACGTAATAACGAACGTTACGAGTTCCTGCATTGGGGTCGTAATGCGTTTGAAAACTTCGTTGTCGTGCCACCAGCTACTGGTATCGTTCACCAAGTTAACTTAGAGTACTTGGCACGCGTGGTGATGGCTGCAGACGTCGACGGTGAGTTGACTGCTTATCCTGATACGGTTTTCGGAACTGATAGTCATACCACCATGATCAATGGTATTGGTGTGCTTGGTTGGGGTGTTGGTGGTATCGAAGCGGAAGCGGCGATGCTTGGTCAGCCTTCTTCGATGCTGATTCCGCAAGTCGTTGGTTTTGAACTGACTGGCAAGCTCACTGAAGGTGTTACTGCTACAGATTTAGTATTGCGCGTGGTTGAGATGCTACGTGCTCATGGTGTGGTTGGCAAGTTCGTTGAGTTTTATGGCGAAGGCTTGCATAGCATGCCACTGGCGGATCGTGCCACGATTGCCAACATGGCGCCAGAGTATGGTGCTACTTGTGGTATCTTCCCAATTGACCAAATGGCGATTGATTACCTACGTCTATCAGGTCGTGATGAAGCACAAATTGAACTGGTCGAGAAATACGCTAAGGCGCAGGGCATGTGGCACGATGCTGATACTCCATCAGCGACTTACTCAAGCAAACTAGAGCTTGACTTGTCTTCAGTACAGCCAGCGCTCGCAGGTCCTAATTTGCCACAGCAGCGTATCAATCTATCTGATATGCATGAGAAATTTGGTGAAACCGTAGAACAAATGACCAAAGGTCGCAAATCAGACACCAAGGAAAAAATACGTTTCGATCAAGAAGGTGGTGAGCAAGAACAAGCCGATGATCTCTATGTCAAACCCAATGTCTTTTCTGAAGTCAATATCAATGATAAGAGTCATAACCTAAGAGATGGCTCTGTAGTCATTGCGGCGATTACATCTTGTACTAACACTTCAAATCCAGCGGTCATGCTTGGTGCTGGACTAGTGGCTAAGAAAGCTGCTGCCAAAGGTCTGAAAGCCAAACCTTGGGTCAAAACGTCATTAGCGCCAGGTTCAAAAGTTGTGACGGATTATCTCGAAAAAACCAACCTGATGGATGAGCTAGAAAAAACAGGCTTTTACTTAGTTGGTTACGGTTGTACGACTTGTATTGGTAACTCAGGACCATTGCCTGACGCGATAGAACAAGGCATCGAAGAGAGCGATCTGGTCGCTGCTGCCGTACTGTCAGGTAACCGTAACTTCGAAGGTCGTATTCACTCACACGTCAAGGCAAGTTACCTTGCGTCACCACCGCTTGTGGTCGCCTATGCATTAGCCGGCACGGTCGATATTGATTTGACCACAAACCCAATAGGTCAAGACCAAAAGGGAAATGATGTCTATCTAAAAGACATCTGGCCAACGTCGGATGAAATCAACGAGTTGATTGCCAACAACATCGACGCAGACATGTTCCGCAAAAACTACGGTGAAGTGTTTGATGGTAGTGCAGCGTGGAACGCGATTAGCTCAGCCGACAGCCAGCTCTATCTATGGGATGAAGGCTCAACCTATATCAAAAACCCACCGTTTTTCGAAGGAATGACGATGGAGCCAGAAGGTATCCCTGATATCGAAGGCGCACGCATCCTAGGGTTGTTCGGTGATTCAATCACTACCGATCACATCTCGCCAGCAGGTAATATCGACCCAGATTCACCAGCAGGCAAGTATTTGCAAGAGCGCGGCGTAATGGAAGCTGACTTTAACAGTTACGGTTCACGTCGTGGTAACGATGCGATCATGACCCGTGGTACTTTTGCCAACATCCGTATCAAAAACACCATGATGGGTGGCAAAGAAGGTGGTTATACCTACTACTTCAAAGGGGATAGTGCAACCTTGCAAGATGGCGAAGAAATGGCTGTTTATGATGCGGCTATGAAATATAAAGAAGACAACCGCCCTCTCGTCGTATTGGGTGGTGCAGAATACGGCTCTGGCTCTAGTCGTGACTGGGCAGCCAAAGGTACTATTCTACTGGGTGTAAAAGCGGTGTTGACCAGCTCATTTGAGCGTATTCACCGTTCTAACTTAGTTGGTATGGGTGTATTGCCATTGACGTTTAAAGACGGTGAAAACGCAGAAACATACAAGCTAGATGGCTCAGAAGTCATGAGCATCACTGGTCTTGATAATGGTGAGAGTAAGACCGCCAATGTCACTGCTACACGCGCTGACGGTTCAACTGAGACTTTTGAGGTCAATGTTGGTTTGCAGACGCCAAAAGAGCGTGAATATGTGCGTCACGGCGGTGTATTGCACTATGTATTACGTCAGTTAGCAGCTGAAAGTAAAGATGCTGCATAAAAGTAAGTTAGACTTAATATGACAAAAAGCCCAATCTCCTCAAAGGTAGGGGATTGGGCTTTTTTGTTGGTCGTTATATAGTATATTTATAATCTTAGTTTAATGATTAAGATCAACTACTTCTGAGTCATTGGTCTTACGATTAATAAAGATTTTGATCCATCAGATCTAACATTTCCTTTGATTTTCACCCCTTCTCGGTCAACAACTTAACCCCTAAGCCAATAAATACCACACCGCTGATTTTATTCAAAATGGCTTCGATAGACGGGTTTTTTCTCAGATTTTCACTGAATTTCGATGCCAGCAATGTCAGGCATAAGAGCCACGTAAAGCCGGTCACAGCTAGGGTCAATCCTAAAACGATGAACGACAACATGCTGTAAGTATAGTCTGGATCAATAAATTGCGGAAAGAACGCCAAGAAAAACAAGGCGACTTTTGGGTTAAAAGTATTGGTCAAAACCCCTTGTTTATATATTTGCTTATAGTCTAAAGCTGGCAAGCCGCTGTGCTTTTTATTGCCTGCCCCATTTCCATCTTCGGGGGTTATCGTTGTCCCTTTGCTCATCAACATTTTGATGCCCAAATAGCACAGATAACTTGCCCCGATATATTTCACGAGCATAAATGCCACTGGTGAGCTGTCGAGTAACACAGACAAGCCAAATGCTGCCAATAAGGTGTGAATCAGAATACCTGAGATAATCCCTAATACAGAATAAAACCCTGCTATCTGTCCCTGCGAGACACTGCGGGTGATGATGTACATACTATCAGTACCCGGCGTTAGGTTTAACAAAATAGCAGCGGCGATAAACCCCCAATAGTTATAGATACCAAACATGGCTTGTACTCTCTATTTGAATCGTCAGTTTTTGTAGTATAGTCAGAGAAATACTAAACTGCTACGGCGTTATCCTCCCTAGATGTACTACTTGTACAATCTGCGGTTGGCTGCCTTGTTTCCATTTTAGATTTCTTTGACTATAGATGATGTACAACGGGATTAAACTATTATAGATAAAGGATAGGTTATGATGAAAGCACTGATTGCCAATAACCAAAAAAGCACACTTCTTGAGTGTTTAAACAGTTATCATCGACGTGTTTCCTCGTATTGATTGTACGAATTGTAATATCAATATACACCTGCACGTGTTCCACAAGGGCATGCCCAGAAGCCAATAGATGACTCTCTAAATCGGCCAAGGATGGTGACATCTTACTAACCTTTGCTGAAAGATGATGCGCCGTGAAGCACTATACAAAATTAACATCGAGTAAGACATGAGTAGACGCGACCTGATTATTTTTATTAGCTTATCCTTTATGTGGTCGCTATCCTTTATCTTTTATAGGGTAGGCGTGCCAGAGTTTGGCTCGATGTCATTTGCTAGCTTGCGAGTGATATTTGCTGGGTTGACGATGTTGGTGTTTATAGCAATTAACCCCAGTCATCTAAGGGTCATGCGGATGCATTGGAAACTGCTCTCGATCGTTGGCTTGGTATCGACTGCGATCCCTTTTGTCTTATTTTCTTATGCAGCACAGTCCGTAAATGCTGGAGTACTGGCGGTATTGAATGCTGCTGTGCCTATGATGAGCGGCTTTATCGCGAGTACTTTTTTTGATGAAAAACTCTCCAAGAAGCAAATCTTGGGGTTGTTTATAGGTATCACAGGTGTTGTCATACTGATGAGTGAGAGCCTGTTTGGTGGTGCATCGTTATCAGGATTAGGGTCGGGATTACTGCCGATGGGCTATGCGCTGCTTGGCTGCGTTGGCTACGCGGTGGGTGCGAATGTCACTCGGAACTATCTACAAGACACGTCACCTGTCGCCATTACTGTAGGCGCGATGCTGATCGCTAGTATGGTGATGTTGCCCATTGGAGTGTATGAGTTCCCTTATGGCCAAAGTATCAGCCTCAAAGCATGGGTGTCTGTGGTATGTATCGGGGTATTTTCGACGGCTATTGCTTTTATCTTTATCAATGAGTTGATCAAGAGTATCGGCCCAATGCGTGCGACGAGTATCACGCTCGTGATTCCGATATTTGCGATAATTTTTGGTTATATCCTCTTAGGAGAAGCGTTGGATACAGCGGCTATTATTGGCTCAGCGGTGATATTAGTGGGCACGTATTTATCGTTGAATTTGTCTGTAAAGAGCTTTACCAAATCGTCAAGACGACCTTTGATTGATAAATAAAGGAAGAGGCGTGGGCCAACTGCTGAATCAGTACTGACCTGCACACATAAAAAAGCCTAATCATCATAGGATGACTGGGCTTTAGTTGCTCGCTTATTAGTCTAACCTGATGCTAAGCAACAGTGCTAATAAGTGACGCCGAATAGTGGCGTCCCCAGGGGGATTCGAACCCCCGTTACCGCCGTGAAAGGGCGGTGTCCTAGGCCTCTAGACGATGGGGACGCATAGAGTGTTATAACCGAGAGTTACAACGGTACTTCACAATATCAGATGGCTTATTATGAATAAGCATTGCCTAGGTGCTGATATCGTACTTTAGCGAGTATTGATGATGTAGCATCTGTTGATACTAATCCATGCTACAAATAAATAGCATGGTGGAGCTAAACGGAGTCGAACCGTTGACCCCTTGCATGCCATGCAAGTGCTCTACCAACTGAGCTATAACCCCTCGCTAAGAGTGTGCGTATTT
>NZ_JAKDUI010000133.1 GCF_030457785.1 Psychrobacter sp.
ATAGGTGAAATTATGGAAGTAGGAATTTTTTGTCCGATTGGCAACAATGGCTGGTTAATTTCAAAAAACGCGCCGCAATACAAGCCAACATTTGAGCTTAACAAGCAAATTGTACAAAGTGCTGAACACTATGGTTTTGATTTTGCGCTTTCAATGATCAAGCTGCGCGGTTTTGGCGGGGAGACTGAGTTTTGGGATTACAACCTTGAAAGCTTCACCTTGATGGCAGGGTTGGCTGCGGTCACTTCTAAAATAAAAATCTATGCCACATCGGCGACTTTAGTAATGCCACCTGCCATCGTGGCGAGAATGGCATCGACTCTTGACTCGATTTCAGATGGGCGCTTTGGGTTGAATGTAGTGACTGGCTGGCAAGAAGCAGAATACGGGCAGATGGGCATGTGGCCAGGCGACGATTATTTTGGCAAACGATATCAATACCTATCTGAATATGTCCACATTTTGAGAGATTTGTGGAGTACCGGTCAATCTGACTTTAAGGGTGAATTCTTCAAGATGGATGACTGTCAAGTTAAGCCAATTCCAAAAGGGGATATGAAGATTATCTGTGCGGGACAATCAGATACAGGATTAGAGTTTTCTGCAAAGTATGCCGACTACAACTTTGTCTTTGGTAAAGGTTTAAACACACCCACCGCTTATGCAGGTATTAATGATCGGTTAAAGGCACAAACGGATAAGACGGGTCGTACTGTTTCGACCTATGTGCTCTTTATGGTTATTGCAGATGAAACCGACGAAAAAGCACAGGCTAAGTGGGAGTCATATAACGAAGGTGCAGATTTTGAAGCCATCGACTGGTTACAGTCACAAGGCGGTAAAGACAAAACATCAGGTAAAGACACCAATATTCGTCATATGGCATCAAGCGTTTCACCGGTCAATATCAACATGGGTACGTTTGTCGGTTCCTTTGAAAAGGTGGCTAGCATGTTAGATGAAGTCGCTGAAGTAGAGGGTACTGATGGTGTTTTGCTTACCTTTGATGATTTTGTGCAAGGTGTTGAGGACTTTGGTACTAAGATCCAACCCCTTATGAAGAGTCGTCTGAACGTCGAAACACCAGTTGCCAGTCAAGCCTAATACCCGCCAAGCCTATTAAAAGGAACGAACATGAATTCGGTTAATACAGTCTGTGCAGATTTTACAAAAGAATCCTCTCCCATTTTACAGTCATTGCCTGAGCCTATTAAGTTGGACCCATCACAAACGGCATTGATTGTGGTGGATATGCAAAATGCTTATGCCAGTCAAGGAGGCTATTTGGATTTGGCTGGGTTTGATGTGACATCGACCAAACCGGTCATAAACAACATAAAGCAAGCCGTGGATATCGCGCATCAAGCTGGCATACAAGTCATCTATTTCAGAAATGGTTGGGACAATAAATATGTAGAGGCTGGCAGTAGCGGCTCGCCAAATTATCACAAATCAAACGCTTTAAAAACTATGCGTAAAGATCCTGAACTTGACGGAACCTTGTTAGCAAAAGGCGGTTGGGATTACGAATTGGTCGACGAGCTTAGCCCCACTGCTCAAGACATCGTGATAGATAAGCCTCGATATAGTGGCTTCTTTAACACCAGCTTAGATAGTGTCTTACGGTCACGAGGCATACGTAATTTATTGTTCACCGGTATCGCCACGAACGTTTGTGTTGAATCGACGCTTAGAGATGGATTTTTTCTTGAGTATTTTGGGGTCTTATTAGATGACGCTTGTCATCAAGCGGGGCCACCAGAGGCGCAAGACGGCACACTATATAACGTAAAAACTTTTTTTGGTTGGGTGTCTGATGTTGCCAGCATGCAGCAGTGTTTTTTAGATAACTAAACCAAATTTTCAACATTTAATTTAATAGCAATAGGAATTTAGATATGTCAAAACAAGTCGTTATACCAGAAGGTACAAGCAAACCATTAGCCCCTTTTGTACCCGCTACTAAGGCAGACGATATCGTTTATGTCTCTGGCACTTTGGCTTTTGATGAAAATAATGATGTCGTACATGTGGGTGATGCAGCAGCTCAAACTCGTCATGTTCTAACGACGATAAAAAATGTGATTCATGCAGCAGGCGGAAATATGGATGACGTGACGTTTAATTCAATTTTTGTAAAAGATTGGTCAGATTATGATGCCGTTAATCAAGTCTATGCAGAGTTTTTCCCTAATGATAAGCCAGCAAGATACTGCATCCAATGTGGGTTGGTAAAGCCAGACGCTTTAATTGAAATTGCTTCTATAGCACACGTTGGATAAAACCATCTTTATTCAAAATAACTGCAGTTAGTGAATTTAAGTTTACCTAAGATTTAACCGTAATGGGGTGCTTTAGTTAACTACATATGTGGCGAGATATTTTTTAAAAGGAAATGACAGATGAATACAGCAATGAAAGAAAACCAAGTAATGCAGTCCTTATCAATGAAAAATAAGCCGAAGGAATCACTTACCTCTACGTCAGGTAACTTAACCGACATGCAGCAATCTTTTAGAGAGGCGATGAGCAAGTTGGCTGCTGCAGTTAATATTATTACTACTGAAGGTCCAGCAGGGCGGGCAGGATTTACGGCATCAGCGGTGTGTAGTGTCACCGATGAACCGCCAACCCTATTAGTGTGTTTAAACAGAAACGCTTCTGTATACGATTATTTTAAAGAAAACATGGTGTTGTGCGTCAACACACTTGCGCTTGAACACAAAGACCTAAGCGGTGCTTTTGGGGGCAAAGTTTCTTTAGAAGAAAGATTTGATCAAGGCAGTTGGTCTACGTTGTCAACAGGATCGCCAGTATTAGAAGACGCCATTATCTCTTTTGATTGTCAGGTGAAGCTTATTAGCTCAGTGGGCACTCACGATATTTTAATTTGCGAAGTATTGGATATCAAACACAAGTGTGATTGTGAAAGTCTCATATATTTCGATAGAGACTACCATCAATTAAGTAAGTGCACGAGCTAAATCTAAGCATCATACCTCTACTTTTTAAGGATATTTAAAATGGATAAATGGTTTGTAAAATGGCGTCCATATACTGGAGACCTAGAAACTACGCCGGTAGGTATCAATGAGTATTTACCAATGGGTAAAAGTTTGGCTTTAGGTGCTCAACATTCATTCGCAATGTTCGGTGCAACAATCTTGGCCCCATTGCTAATGGGTTTTGATCCTAGTTTGACCATGCTCATCACTGGTATAGGGACGATACTATTCTTTCTAATTACTGGCGGTCATGTACCAAGTTATTTAGGCTCTAGCTTTGCATTTATAGGAGCTGTAGCAGCCGTAACAGGGTATAGCGGCACTGGCATAAATCCAAATATTGGCATTGCTCTTGGGGGTACCATTGTCTGTGGGATTTTATATGCATTAGTGGGCTTGTTGGTGATGAAAACAGGGGCAGGGTGGATAGAAGGGTTGATGCCTCCCGTGGTTACTGGGGCTATCGTCATGACGATTGGCTTGCACTTAGCGCCTATCACCATCCAAAGCGTTATCGGAAGTAGCTTTGACTCTTGGATGGCGCTGGTCACTGTATTGTGTATTTGTACAGTCGCTATATTTACCAAAGGTATGGTCAGACGCTTATTACTGTTAATAGGACTGGTAGCCGCATATGCTATTTATTACCTACTAACGAATGTCATGGGTATGGGCACACCTATTGATTTTGCTCCAGTTGCGAATGCAGCTTGGTTTGGTATTCCAACATTTTATCAGCCTGTGTTTCAAACTAGTGCCATCTTAGTCATTGCCCCCGTTTTTATTATTTTAATTGCTGAAAACCTTGGTCATTTCAAAGCAGTAGAAGCCATGACTGGCAAAAGTATCTCACCTTATATGGGTAGAGCTTTTTTCGCTGATGGGCTTTGTACCACTCTTTCTGCCTCGGTAGGAGGCACCGGGATGACGACCTATGCAGAAAACATCGGCGTCATGGCCGCTACCAAAATTTACTCAACGGTCATATTTGTTATAGCAGGTGTTTTCGCAATCTTATTAGGCTTATCACCTAAGTTTGGGAGCTTAGTCAGCACCATTCCTGTGGCTATTCTAACGGGTGCTTCAATCGTTGTCTTCGGCTTAATTACTATCGCTGGCGCCCGCATTTGGATGAATGCAAAAATTGATTTCAGCAAGAATGGAAATATGTTGGTAGCCGCAGTTCCAGTCATCATGGGAACTGGTAATTTTTCAATAAACATTGGCGGCTTTGATCTGGGCGGTATAGGAACAGCCACCTTTTTAGCCATTCTCATGAACTTAGTTTTCAACTTTAAAAACAAACAAAAAGAAATGAACGTGACTACTGATGAAGAAGTCGCACCTTCAGAACCGCTGCTAATGCCCAACCCATAAATTTAAACGCTTGTTTTATATTAATTAAAGGAATCATGTTATGAATTCAGAACCTTCTACAGTACAACACTTAATTAATGGTGAGTTTGCTGAATCGACTACCACACAATGGATTGATATCAATAATCCAGCGACTCAAGAAGTTATTGCCAAGGTACCACAGTCAACGCCTGAGGAAATCGAGCAAGCCGTCAAGGTTGCCTCTGAGGCTTTTCAAAGTTGGCGCACGACACCAATCAGCAAGCGATCGCGTATTTTCCTAAAATACCAACAGTTGATCCGTGAGAATATGGATGAACTAGCAGCGCTGCTTACTGAAGAACAAGGTAAAACGCTTGCAGATGCTAAAGGTGACGTGTTTAGAGGGCTTGAAGTCGTAGAGCACGCATCAGGTATTGGTAACTTGCAACAAGGCGGATATATTGAAAATGTCGCCAGTAGCGTTGATATGTATACCGTTCAACAGCCATTAGGGGTTTGTGCCGGTATTACTCCGTTTAACTTCCCTGCCATGATTCCTCTGTGGATGTTCCCCATGGCCATAGCAACAGGTAATACGTTCATTCTGAAACCCTCTGAGCAAAACCCAATCGTTACTATGAGACTGGTTGAGCTGGCTCTTGAAGCAGGTATACCAAAAGGCGTGTTAAATGTTGTCCATGGGGGTAAGGATACGGTGGATGCACTATGCGATCACCCAGATATCAAAGCGATGTCCTTTGTTGGTTCAACATCGGTTGGTAAGCATGTTTATAACCGAGCAAGTCAGGCTGGTAAACGTGTGCAGTGCATGATGGGGGCGAAAAACCATGCCGTTATTATGCCAGATGCCAATAAAGAACAATGCTTGAATCAGTTAGCTGGAGCAGCATTTGGTGCCGCTGGGCAGCGATGCATGGCATTATCTGTAGTGGTAATGGTTGGAGAGTCTAAACAGTGGGTCGATGAGATTGTAGAAAAGTCAGAACAATTGGTGGTGTCTGCAGGTAAGGATGATAAAGACTTAGGTCCACTAATATCTAGGGCAGCCAAAGACCGTGTAGAGCGCTTAATCCAAGCAGGAGTCGATGAAGGAGCCAACTTAAGACTAGATGGCCGTGGCTGTCAGGTAAAAGGTTATGAAAATGGCAACTTTGTGGGTCCGACCATCTTAGATCATGTCTCGACTGATATGAGTTGTTATACCGAAGAAATCTTTGGTCCCGTTCTGTGCATTATGTATGCCGACACGCTTGAAGAAGCAATTAAGATTATCAATAGGAATCCAAATGGTAATGGCACCGCAATTTTCACTCAGTCTGGTGCGCATGCACATAAGTTCCAACAGGATATAGATGTTGGACAAGTCGGCATTAATTTACCGATTCCAGTACCGCTCCCCATGTTTTCTTTTTCAGGATCTAGAGCCAGTAAACTTGGCGACTTAGGTCCCTACGGTAAACAAGCGGTACAGTTTTATACACAGACTAAAACGGTGATATCACGCTGGTTTGATGAGGACGCTAGTAAAGGCGTTAATACCACGATTTCTATGAAATAGGTATACAACGTATCAATCCTACATTAACCCTAAGAAGTTATGCTAGAACGTGTCATTAACTAAATTATGTGGCTAAAAAGGCGATAGGTTTTAATTCATCGAAGTGAGTTTTATAGAGAATATGAGCATATTTTTTCTAAAACCGTATGAGTTAATAGATACACACGTCGCTTTTAGCCTATTGGGTGTTAGTAAAATCAGTTGGTTAATAACACGTACTAGATAAAATATATAAATTCGTAATTATTTTTTTAGTACTAAATGGTGAGCTTTATGAATCTTAATACAATGTCAGAAATCGTTGAAGATATAAAAGCGGGCAAAATGGTTATACTCATGGACGATGAGGATAGAGAAAACGAAGGTGACCTCATTATGGCAGCAACTTTAGCCAAGCCCGAAGATATTAATTTTATGATTACGCATGCAAGAGGTTTGGTTTGTTTGACCTTAACTTCAGAGCGATGCAGCCAACTGAATTTACCTCTAATGTGCAAAGATAATAAAGCGCCATACAGCACAAATTTTACCGTTTCAATTGATGCAGCAAAAAACGTCACCACAGGCATATCGACTGCAGACAGAGCGACGACTATTAGGACAGCCGTATCTCAAGGCGGTGGTGCCGACGATGTCGTAACACCAGGGCATATTTTTCCATTAATGGCCAAAGCAGGCGGGGTTTTAGAGCGACCTGGGCATACTGAGGCAGGTTGCGACTTAGCGAGACTAGCTGGTTTAGAGCCCGCAGCGGTTATCGTTGAAATAATTAACCAAGATGGCGAAATGGCTCGTAGAGATGATTTAATTAAGTTTGCTGATATTCACAACTTGAAGATCGGTACGATAGATGAGTTGATTAAATACATTAGGTATAAAGAAGGTATTGAAAATGAGAATGAGGTGAATGATCTCAAAGATATTCTAAGATATGACTATTATGAAAATAATGATTGTACCGCTGAATTAATTTAACAATCTTGAGTGGGTTTTAGACTGCTATGAGTCATTAGAGACTATTTCAGCAATTTAAATTTTATTAAAATTGGATGGGTGTATATGTTAGTTAAAAGATATCCTTGTAAGAAAGATACTTCAGAAACGATCGTATTTAGTTCAGGTTTGGGCGGGCATGCCAATTTTTGGTTACCTCAAATTGAATATTTTGCTGAGCATTACAATGTGGTTTGTTATGAACAAGATGGGGTATTACCTAATAGTGAACTCTTATCAGATAGCTACTCTATGCAAGATTTGGCAGAGCAATTGATTAAAATCCTAGAAAAAGAAGGGCTATCTAATTGTCATTTCGTGGGTCACGCACTTGGTGGATTTATCGGTATTGAGGTCGCTAACAAAGCACCGGAATTATTAGATAAACTGGTTATCTTAAATGGTTGGGAACGTCTGGATCCTCATACTATTAAGTGTTTTAATATGCGGAAAAGTTTGATAGAAGATACAGGGATAGAAGCATTTGTACGAGCTCAAGCAATATTTTTATATCCGCCTATATGGATATCGAACAATATAGAGGCGCTCACGCAAAAAGAAGATGCAGCCATCGCTAGCTTCCCTCCAGTTGAAAACGTCCTAACTAGACTAAAAGCCTTGCAGTCCTATCAGCCACTTATAAACGCTAAGCATATTAAAAACCCAACGCTGGTTTTAAGTAACCTTGACGATGTTTTAGTACCATGGCAACGTGGGTTAGCTTTAGCAGAAAATATGCAAAATGCCCAGTTCGAATTAATGGTTACTGGTGGGCATGCCAGTACAATCTCAGAAACCTGCTCCACAAATAGTAAAATTCTTGAGTTTTTATCAAAAATATAATATCAGTTAGGAA
>NZ_JAKDUI010000134.1 GCF_030457785.1 Psychrobacter sp.
ATCGCACTGTAGATCTTCTAAAGTTTGTTCAGTCTCTGTTAGTTTCTCTTTTACTGTGAGCAACGGTATTTTTAAGTCGTCTGAATAACTTTCTATCTGTTGTTTTACAGACTCAAGCACTAAGCGCAACTCGTCTAATAGTCTACGCAATGTGATTAGCTTTACGACCATGACTTCACTATCCTCAGAGTACATTACGAGCGGCTGTAACCTAAAGTCTTGGACGTTATCAAGCATCTGTTTTGCTAATTGGTCTACATGGTAAAATAAGTAGTCACGATCGTTCACATCATTTTCTATGAGCCTTATCATGGCAGGGAGTTTTTGTAATATTAGTATGGTTAACTGCTTTTCGTATTTAATTAAGCGTTCTTTGATTACGACTTCAGGTTGGCTGCCACCTTGTTTTAGTGGTTTTTTAAGCAACGGCTTTAGGTAGTTATTAAATAAGCTTTTTATGTCACTGACAAACTTTAAGGTGTTATCAGATATCGTTCTATCAAGGGTATAGAGCCTTGATATGCAAAAAGTGACTTGTGACAAGTAAGCGGTATCTTGCATATACTTTTTTTCTAGTATGACATG
This sequence comes from Psychrobacter sp., assembly GCF_030457785.1. Classification (GTDB taxonomy): domain Bacteria; phylum Pseudomonadota; class Gammaproteobacteria; order Pseudomonadales; family Moraxellaceae; genus Psychrobacter. Next base: position 586 of record NZ_JAKDUI010000134.1, read on the forward strand.
AGTTAGGTAGACGAACTGCTGCTGATCACCGCTAGTATCTTCATGCAAAAAGCGTCTAAAAGAGTAGGGATCTTGGTCATTTTGGTCTGCAATGCCGATTAAAAACCAATAATGCTGTACTTCGACGATAAAGAACTTTCGATCGAGTGCTTCGTTTTTAATGAATTGTGGAAAATGGTCAAGCTGTTGAAAATTTACGTCTGATGAATCCCAGCTTCTAAACTCTCTACCTTGAATCTGATGTTTGAGATAAACTTCTTTGAAGTAGGATTTGATGATGTCGCTATTTAGCTGACGTAAACCTGAATGTATGGTCAAATCTACGGTATCTATCCAAGTCGCCAATTCATATAAAAAAGCCACTCGTATTCTCTGACGGTTTTTTTGATCTTGAACATATCCTTGAAAGTCCAAGTTATCCAAGTAGCTCAATAAAGCTTCAATTTGATCTGCTAACACTATAGCGTCATGTGTTTTAACTTTGGGGTCAACGATATCTCGCATGTGCGTGGTTATAGTTAGTAGATCTTTATTATTAGTTTGGATACTGTTGATCGCCAAAGATAGCGTTTCAGGACGTTTATATTCTAGTTTTTTGTCGGCGTTGATAGTTATCCCATGTGGTTTTAAAATGTTTTTATATACGCTGTATTGACTTTTTTTATGTAATTTAGGTAGGATTTCCTGAAGAGATTCTTGCCAGTCTGAGCTGAGTGTGGGGTCGATAGATTTCAATTTGTAGAGCTGATACTCGGATAAGTCATGAATATTCACTAAAATAAGTCCTTTAGAAATTAGGTCAACTTTATGACATACTGAACAACCAACTGTAGTTTACATTTGTCAATTAATAAACCTATTATGTTTAATTGTTGATATATGTTATGGGTAAATGATGGGACTAATTGTCTAACAAAACGTGCTGCTATGTAGTACATAATGGAGAATGCTATGACGACCTCAAAAGTAACCTACCAAGGCGGTTTGCGTACTACCGCCATTCATTTACAGTCTAACAATGAAATCATCACTGATGCGCCAATTGACAATCAAGGTAAAGGCGAAGCGTTTTCACCCACTGATCTGTTAGCGACCAGTCTGGCAAGCTGCATGCTTACTATTATCGGTATTAAAGCACGCGATATGAATATCGATATTGCAGGTACGACAGCTGAAGTAACGAAAGTCATGGCAGCTGAGCCAAGACGAGTGAGTGAGGTTCATGTAATTATCACTTTCAGCCAACCACTGGATGATAGAACTCAAAAAATATTTTATAAAATGGCGCTTACCTGTCCAGTGGCTCAAAGCATTCACCCTGACATCACACAGATTGTTACTATTAGGCATGAAAAACCACTGTAGACCGCCAAAAACTAAGAACAAGAAGGTGAACTTATGACAGTTAAAGCATTGCTTATCGTTGCTCATGCACCATCGCCAAATACCAAAAAGTTAGCACAAGCCGCCTATGAGGGTGCTAATCACGCGGACTTGGATGTTAATATAATCTTCAAGTCGCCGCAGGACACGCAGCCTGAGGATGTATTGAATGCAGATGCGTTATTGCTAGGAACGACTGAGAACTTGGCATATATGGCTGGATTGACCAAGGATTTCTTCGATCGATGTTACTATCCAGTATTGGAAGAGAAGCAAGGCATGCCATTTGCATTATATATCCGCGCCGGTCACGATGGTACAGGTACTAAAACGGCCATAAAAACCATTACAACCGGGCTGCGTTGGGAGTGGGTTCAAGATGCATTGATTTTGCAAGGTGATTGGCAAGACAGCTTTGCTAAACAGGTAGAAGAAATGGCCATGGCGTTAGCAGCTGGGGTAGAGGCAGGTATTTATTGACCCTGTCCCGATAATTTGTTTTGGAGCGTGTTTTTTAGTCTGGTTTGACTAGAAGCAGACCGTAAGGAGTAAGGATGCATCATAAAAGTTCAGATGAGCAAGAAAGCCATGCTACATTGCCATTTTCTCAAGCATGTGAAAATAATAAAGATCCTATCTTATCTGTCCTGCAAAAAGAGCTACAAGGTCATGTGCATGTATTGGAAATTGGCTCTGGTACTGGTCAACATAGCGTCTATTTTGCACCGCGACTCACTCATCTGCAGTGGCAAACCAGTGACGTCAGCAACAACCACACGGCTATCAAAGCGTGGCATGCTTCATATCCCGCACAGAATTTGCATGCACCATTAAGGTTTGACCTTGCTTACGATATGCTACCTGCTAACGATGTACAGCCTTCTTATGATACTGTTTTCACCGCTAATACCTTGCATATCATATCGTGGCCGTTCGTCGAGAAACTGTTTGAGCTAGTTGGAGGTGCGTTACCGTTAAGAGGAAAGTTGATAGTATATGGTCCATTTAATGAAAACGGACACTATACCAGTGCTAGCAATCAACAATTTGATAACCGTCTACGGCAGCGTGATCCAAAAAGTGGCATTCGTCATTTAGAAGACATACTAGAAGTAGCACGACAACATAGGCTCACATTATCCGAAAGGTACGCAATGCCTGCCAATAACCAAATATTGGTGTTCCAAAAGGTATAAAACATCAAGTTCTTAGAACAGAGAAGCCGCCTCAATTGAGATCAGAAAAAGATCGATTGAAGTGACTCTTTACTGAGGTTTGCTTGTTTCTTACGCTGTCGGACTATTTATATTCTTCTTCCAGAAAGTCCAAATAGCGTTTCCAAGAACGCTTATCAGCACGCTCATCGTATCTATCACTACCGAACACACTAAAAGCATGTGGCGCGCCGCTATAAGTGACCATCTCATGTGGTACGCTGGCTGCCTCTAAGGTCTCTCCTAAAGTCGCAAAGCTCTCTAAAGAGACAGATTCATCAGCTGAGCCATGGAATACCAATATTTCTCCAGAGGTTTTGTCATAACTTTGACCTGCTGGGATGTCGAAAGCACCGTGGAAAGGTACAAATGCTTTTTGTGGAAATCCGGAACGGGCAAGCTCTAAAGCAACGGTACCACCAAAGCAATAACCCATGGTCGTACCTTCGCTTACGACATTACCCTCTAGACGCCCTGCGTTCAACGCACCCTGTAGTAAACGACGCATTTTGCTGCGATCATCATAGAGCTCGCCCGTTAGGCGTTTGTTTTCTTCAATAGATGTCGGGCGTACGCCTTGTCCAAACATGTCTGCTGCCAACACGTTGTAGCCTTCCTCAGCTAACATGTCTGCACGTTTACGCTCATAATCTGTTAATCCATCCCAATCGTGAATCAGTAAGATAAAAGGGGCATCAGCCTTGTCAGCTTCGGCGTAATAACTTTCGTATACCTGATCGTCGACCGCATAGGAGATGTTTTTTGTGGTGATTGCAGCGGCTGTCTGGCTAGCCATAAATCCCATTAGGCCTAGAGAAGCGCCGAGCATCAGTGAGCGAAAATTGACTGTATCGGTGTTTGGTGAATTGGATAACATTAGTAGCCTCGCTGTTTTATGGTAAAAGAAAGATGAGCAAACTAAATGAATATTTATGGTGGTCAAAAATAATCACTCTCAACGATATCGTCCGGTGATCGATCGTAAAGCATGACTACAATATGGAAAACGATTATCAATCATAGCATGAGCCATAAAATATAATAAAGGTGTTTTTAGTAGGTAAGCTTTAACTAAATATCAACAAGGTCGCACAAGGAGTAGCGTGAATCAGTCATAGCTATTAGCTAGTATTAGAGATAGCTCTGTATAGAGCCCACTTTTAATGACTAGCTAGGAAGCATAATGAATAATAATATTGATCATACCGACCCCGCTAAAGACATGAATACTGGGTGGTGTTCTAAAAAGTATGCTGGCGATAGAAGTCAATAAGAAATCTATGCTAAGTTCTCTGATTCTATAGGGCTTTCAAGGCTTCAAAAATTGTTCAAGTTTTAATCAGCATACTTTTTGACACACCACCGAATACTGAACGTGGCAATGGGGGCGAAACTCATCAGCGTGCTGGTGAGGACGTCAAAGCTTTGACGACGCAACAAGGCGTTGCCATCTCCGACAATCAAAACTCTCTAAAAGCAGGCTCACGTGGCCCGACATTGTTAGAGGATTTTGTATTACGTGAAAAAATCCATCATTTTGACCATGAGCGTATTCCTGAGCGTATCGTTCATGCGCGTGGTAGTGCTGCACACGGTTATTTTGAGCTGACAGAATCTCTAGAAGATTTTACCACCGCGAAGATTTTGACCGAGACAGATAAGCAGACGCCTCTGTTTACTCGTTTTTCAACAGTAGCTGGTAACAAAGGCTCAAAAGATACGCCACGTGATGTGCGTGGTTTTGCCGTAAAAATCTATACCGAAGAAGGCAATTGGGATATCGTTGGTAACAATATGCCGATTTTCTTTATTCAAGATGCGATGAAGTTCCCAGACTTGATTCATGCGGTAAAACCTGAGCCTGATCGCGGCTTTCCGCAAGCGGCATCTGCGCATGATACTTTTTGGGACTTTGTGTCACTAACTCCTGAAACGATGCATAATCTGATCTGGCTGATGAGTGACCGTGGTCTACCGCGTAGCCTACGGATGATGGAAGGCTTTGGTATCCATAGTTATCGTTTAATTAATAAAGAAGGCAAGAGTACCTTTGTACGTTTTCACTGGAAGCCAGTATTGGGTGTACAGTCAACCACTTGGGATGAAGCAGTGAAAGTCTCAGGCGCAGATCCCGATTATCATCGTCGTGATTTGTTCGAATCAATCAACAATGGCGACTATCCTGAATGGGAGTTTGGCGTTCAATTATTTACCGAAGAAGAGGCCAACGAATTCCCATTTGACCACCTCGATGCGACCAAGCTAATTCCAGAAGAGTTGGTACCAGTTAAGACGGTTGGTAAAATGGTACTCAATCGTTATCCGGACAATTTCTTTGCAGAAACGGAGCAAGTCGCGTTTTGCCCATCACATCTACCACCAGGTATCGACTTCAGTAACGATCCGTTATTACAAGGTCGACTGTTCAGCTATTTAGATACTCAGCTATCACGTTTACGCTCGCCAAACTTCGCACAACTGCCAATTAATGCACCAAAATGTCCGTTTGCCAATAATCAGCAAGATGGTCATATGCAAATGCAGACACCCAAAACCCGTACACTGTATGAGCCACAGAGTTTAGATACAACGAGACCACGTGAAAGCGTTAAAGAAGGCTTTGAATCATTTCATGAGCAGCTAGATGATGGGGTAAAAGGTCGCGTCCGTGCAGAGAGTTTCGCAGATCATTACAGTCAGCCACGGATGTTTTATCGTAGCCAAACACCCACGGAGCAAGCGCATATCGCAACCGCCTATGCCTTTGAGCTCGGTAAAGTAGATACGGCACATGTACGTGCTCGTATGCTTGGTCATCTGATTCATATCGATGAAGACTTGGCCAATCGTGTGGCGACCGCACTTGGTATGGATTTGCCAGAACCTGCGGACGCCGCTGCACCTGTACTAGATATAGCAACCTCTAAAGCGGTACAAACCATAGGTCTGACGCCTGACAGTCTAAAAGGTCGTCTGATTGGTATATTGGTCGCAGAAGGCTCTAATGGTAGCGAGATTAAGAAGTTTGAAGACGCCGCTAAGGAGCGGGGCGCTAGTGTTAAAATAGTGGCACCTAGTAAAGAGGTGGTGTTGGATGATGGTACACGCATACAGGCCGATGAGCGTCTCGCTGGTGGCCCGTCAGTGATGTTCGATGCTGTGGTGAGTATCATCATGCCTGATCAAGCTAAAAAGCTAGCCAAAGACAGCTCAGCCTTAGATTGGTTCAACGATGCGTATGGTCATTGCAAAGCGATTACGTATTGCGGAGCAACGGATGAGTTTATCTTGAGTAAACTGCCAATTGAAAAAGACAGTTTTGTCACGCCACTCGCTGAGCTAGATAGCTTTATTGCAAATGCGAAGTCTCGTTTATGGGAGCGTGAGCCAAAGGTACGTGATTTGGCGTAATTAATTTCCTGATTTTTTAAAACAACCCGAACTCCAGCAAAAACTCAGTCTCAGTGCTGAGTTTTTTGTTTCTAGGAGAGGGAATAGTTTGTAGTCACAAGCGTTCACTCAAAGTTCATATAGATATAATAAGAAGCGTTATACTGGAAAAGCGTTATCAAATTGCAGGGAAGCATCAGGAAGTTGGTGAACAATTAGGCAGGGAATGCAAATGAGTTTATGTGATATTGTGCGTTTAGATGGATATATACAAAGTACGTATCTTGCGGTGTATCCAAGTAAAATTATGCTACTTGACGGTGGTTGTCGCCCTGATGTGGAGATGGTGCTGGATTATATTAAAACTACATTACAAAGGCCAGTTACTGACTTGAAAGTCGTTGTGGTCACTCATATGCATCCAGATCATGCTGGTGGCGCGCATAATTTTAAAGAAGCGACAGGCTGTCTGATTGTATCAGCAGACAAAAAACGCCAATGGTATAGCGGTATCGGCGGGCGTACCATGCATCTTATAGATATGGGCTTGGCACATTATGTGGCGCGGCGGCAAGGCCGTTCGTTTAGATGTCTGTATTACTCAGCAAACTTGGCCACCGATGTAACCCTTAAAGATGGTGACTGTGTGCCAGAATTTAATGAATGGCAAGTGCTTGAGACACCAGGACACACAGACCGTGATATATCTTTGTTCCACGTGCCTAGTCGGCGAGTGTATACAGCAGATCTAATCATTAAGCTAAGGCATAAGTTTGTTGCCCCTTTTCCCATCTACGACCCCAAGGTTTATATTCAATCACTACAACGAATTAAAGAGTTGAATCCTTCGGTGGTCATGATGGCGCATGGGCGTGAGTTGGCAATAGACGAATCGACATTTGATAAGTTGATTGCTTTGGCACCTAAGCATCCACGAACGATTAAAGACACGATCAAGCACAAGCTGCGGTGGCGGCAAAATACTGGCCTTAATATGTTTAAGCGAAAACGTAGAAATAATATGTTCAATGAAAAATAAAATCGATACGATTGTGTTATCGTGCTACTGGTACAAGCTTTACTTGCGTGCTGTATTTACAAAGGCTGTGAAAAACTTATCCTAGGGTGTGTTGACAATTACCGTAAATGGATAATCGTCGCTGCTAAATAGATA
>NZ_JAKDUI010000135.1 GCF_030457785.1 Psychrobacter sp.
TACTCTGACACAGACTTTCAATCAGAATAGTTAAAATCAATAGAAATAAAGGATATTAGATGACAAGTGCGACGAAAAATTGCTCAGAAGTAAAACAAACAAGCACTGTGAATGTTGCAATAGCGGTCATTCACTATAAAGAGCAATACTTACTCGGATTTAGAAACTCAACCCAACATCAAGGTAATCTCTACGAATTTGTAGGTGGTAAAATCGATGATCACGAGAACGCAGAGCAAGCAGTTGTTCGGGAGGTCGCTGAAGAAACAGGCATCGACTTGAGTCAAAACACCATTGTGAAGCTTGGTCGCGTGCATCACGATTATGGCGATAAGCAGGTCAGCTTGCAGATTTATAAGAGTGAGCTAAGTGAACAACAGTACGAGCAGCATCAATACTTGCAGTATGGACTGGAGCAGCAGCCACTTAAATGGGTAGAGAGACAGGCGTTACTGGCAGGTAAGTATCCACTACCAGCAGCCAATAATACTATTCTGGAGTGGATCAAGCTGCCGACTCAAATAGCTATTACCTATCCACTGGCACATTTTAGCGAGTCTTCTGAACCAGCGACGGAGTGGCTGAACTATCACATAGAAAACCTTTCTGCCGCTGCCTGGGTATATATTAGAGTCAAGGGAGCCGAACGAGACCAGATGGTTGCTGAGCTGATGAACAAACGTCCTGATCTTCAGATGATTCTGCCTTACAGGGATTCGGTGGTCTGTGATTCGTTGGCGCATACCGAGTCTAAGGTCGATGATCCAGCAGTGGCATATCATCTGACGCATACAGATCTCATGCAGTGGGATATGAGTGCTAACAGCAATGCTGAGCCTAGTAGAGTGCTGTGTAAGGAGCGACCATTTATCGTTAGCTGTCATGATATCGCTAGCATTGAAGCTGCCAATAGGCTGGCTGATGCGCGTATAGAAAAACAGTTGCCACCAGTTATGGCAATCTTTGTTTCCCCGGTATTATCGACGAAAACGCATCCAGATGCGGCTCCACTTGGTTGGGAGTCGTGGTCAGAATTGGCACAATTGGCAGATATGCCAGTCATTGGATTGGGCGGTCTGTCACCCTCTATGATAGGGCAGGCCGCGCAGTTCGGAGGTGTCAGTGTGGCTGGTATCCGTCAGTTTTTATAATCATAAGCCTAGTTGTAAAAGTGCTATGTCCGAAGAGACTGTCCTGGGACACGCTCTAGTACGAATCAGTATAAAGTTCTAGTTTATGGACATATTTATCTGATTGGTAACTATGTATTTTGATTTACAGCATAAACCCATTGTTATTTACAAACCGTTGCGTTTTCCTACATTGCGACACTGTTTTAATGCTCAAGTTGCTCCTAATATATACTTCAGAGTGAAGAGGCGCCGGACGCTTAATTTTTAAGTAGGTTTCGCTTTTGAGTATATTTTTTAAATACATTTGTATTCCCAAATGCGCCCAAATCCTCTCAATAAAATCTAATTTCGTAGCGTAACTTCTTTAATGGAGGGCGCGTACTGGTAGTGATGACACATGAACAGTTAGATTCTATTGATGGTATGTATAGAACTTTAACAGGCACTATTAATACGGTACATCTATGAAAACCAATAAATTATCTAAGTCAACATGGTTGGATTCATATGAGTCTGACGCTCAGTCCCAGCAGACTAATCAGCCAAGCGGCCACTACTCGAACCGAGAGGCAGTAGGAGGGGCGGACTGTGCCAGTAACGATGCCAGCTACTGTCATGATAGCCTGTATGATAAGTGCCCAAGTGACGTGACTACAGATCACATGACTGGAGGTACGCCTGCGTCAAGCGTTTCTGCACCTGTGGCAGATGATTATTTCGGATATAAAAGTACCGCAAAAAAACCTTCACAAACTGAGGCACAGCTCGAGAGTCCCACTGTACGGGTGGGGAGTCCTGCTACGGTTGACTATGAAGGTTTTGAAAACGAAAATGAAAAAAAGAAGACTAACGACAATCAGCATTTTTCTGCTGCTAAAGACCACAATCATTCGCACCAGTCGCAAGCGCTGAATGACGAAGAAACATTGAATGTAAAGCGGTTAAAAAAGCAGTCTGCTAACACAAAAAACAGTAAGGATAACCATTTGGATTCACACTTTACGACTAACCATACAACATACAGTGAAATACCGGAGCGAGTTTTTATGAATGGATTAATTAAGCACACAGGCATTGCTTTGGCTATTATCATACCGTTGGCTGCGATTTCAGCTTATGCGGCTACGCCACCGATGGAAACAACCGTTGACGCAACTGCAGATAAGACCACGACAGAACCACTATCGATTGATCCAAGTGCCATCATTCACAAGTCGGCAGATTCACCCACCACGGTAGATAGCATTGACCTTGAGCAATATGCAGGAACTTGGTATGAAATAGGGCGTTTGCCGATGTACTTCCAGCGTAAGTGTGCTGGAGATGTGACAGCGAATTATACTGAAAAGACCGATGGCTCAGGCATTATCGTCACTAATAAATGCGCAGGCGAAGACGGATCAGAAATCGTCGCTGAAGGTTTGGCAAAAGCTGCGGATGATACGGGAAGCAAGCTAAAGGTGACCTTTTTACCGTCTTGGATTCGTTGGTTGCCGGTAGGTCGTGCGGATTATTGGGTATTGGCGCACGATGCTGACTACAAAACAGCGCTGGTTGGCACACCTGATAAAGACTCTCTGTGGTTATTGGCTCGCTCTCCAAATATTAACCAAGAGTCATACACCAAATATCGCCAAATTGCTCAGCAGCAAGGCTACGACCTAAAAGAGTTCAAACTGACTCAACAGAGCAATCAAACGGTCAGCTTGATGCCATAATGGTTTGAGCACGTAATTGTTTGGTGTTAGCAGTAAAGGACGTCAGGAAAAGCTTAAGATATAAAATAAAAGGCAGCACCGTGGCTGCCTTTTGCTTGATAGTCATTGCTCCGATCGTATGCAAAAAACGATAACAGCTACTAGATCTGTTATTACTGGCAAAATGGAGCGTTTTAGGCTAAAATCTAGGCGATCCAAATACTCTCATGTAAATAATCAACATCGATAGTCTTTTTAGTATTTTATTAGAGCCATCGCCTAGAGCTTATAAGACCTATCTATATTTTCATACTTTACTGATCACACACTATTGACCATAAGGATGTTTCTCTTGAGCAACGCTGATAACTTACGCCAACTACACCAAAATCACTTAAGTAACTATAATAATCAAGAACAACAAGCAATTGAGCTGATGGGGTTGTTAAATAGCCTCTATAATAAACAAGACGTCCAAGTAACCCTATTCGGTGAAACGCTAAATACCACTTCAGTTGGTCAAATACTGGCTCTACATCAAAAGGTAGCATTGCGCCATTCAGAAGCCAAAACCATCGACATCGCTGACACTTTAACAATGGTCAAGGCATTAGCAGAAAACGATAGCCTTCGCTCAGCGCAGGTCGACGTAGGGCAACTAATCACCAACGACAGTGATTTACAGGCAGCGATTCAAGCAGTCAATACTGAAGGTAACACTGTCAACCCTACTACTGATGTTGTTTTATATGGCTTTGGTCGTATTGGCCGTATTTTAACACGTCTATTATTGTCACAAGCTTCAAGTGAAAAAGGCTTGCAACTAAAAGCCATCGTGGTACGTCCAGCCAAAGCAGGCGATCTAGCCAAACGTGCATCGCTATTAGAGCGTGACTCTATCCATGGTAGCTTCTCTGGTGGCGTTATCATTGACGACGAAAATAACGGTCTGATCATCAATGGTCGCTTTGTACAAATTATCTATGCCAATGACCCAAGTGCGATTGATTATACTGCTTACGGTATTAATGATGCCCTAGTAATCGACAACACTGGTATCTGGAAAGATGAGGATGGTCTCGGCAAGCACATACAGTCTACAGGCGTGAAAAAAGTACTACTGACAGCTCCAGCTGGTGGAGACATCAAAAACGTTGTATATGGCGTGAACAATGACACAGTCGGCGATGATGCTATCGTCAGTGCTGCGAGCTGTACTACCAATGCAATCACACCAACGCTAAACGTATTGAACGATGAGTTCGGTATCGAAAACGGTCACGTTGAAACTATCCATTCGTTCACCAATGATCAAAACTTGATTGATAACTATCATAAATCTGATCGTCGTGGTCGCAGTGCGGTATTGAATATGGTTATTACCAGTACTGGTGCGGCAAAAGCTGTCGGCAAAGCATTACCAGAGCTAAGCGGCAAACTTACAGGTAATGCGATTCGTGTACCAACGCCAAACGTCAGCTTAGCGATTTTAAACTTGAATCTTAAAACTGCTCCAGAAAGTGCTGATGCTCTAAACGAGTTCATGCGTAATATTTCCAATAGTAGCACTTGGCAGTCGCAGATTGCCTATACAGACTCTACCGAAGCCGTTTCGACAGACTTCGTTGGCACCACGCATGTTGGCATCATTGATGCTCAAGCGACTATTTTAACTGATAACCATGCCATCGTTTACATTTGGTATGACAACGAAGTAGGGTACAGCACGCAGGTTCTACGTTTGGCGACACAAATGGCAGGCATTAGCTATACACAGATCCCTGCATAAAATGTCAGCTGTACTTAGTCAGATAAAGTAGTAAAATAGCGTCGTAATATAATAAGCTCAAATACTGTCTATCACAGGCAGTCGGGCTTAATCTATTCGCTATATTTAATTGCTACATACCGGCACCCGATACTCAGGCACCCGATAGTCAAAATGGTTATCGGGTGTTATTGTCATAATGACTACCAAATACTAGGATGTGTCTTTAGCTTGATTGACAGCGATCTAAATGAGCTAAAATTTGCAAAACTGTTCAGTCAGATAGCTGAATATTACTTCGATATTATCTATGCTATTTCTCTTGCTTGACTACAGTTTTATTATTTTTATCATCGTTTTTTACGACAAAGACACGTCTTCACACAAAGGTTGTTATAGTTGTTTTTTAACAACAAAATTTGTAATAAAATCTAGAAAGAAAATACACTACAGCTGTGAGTTGTAGCCAGTTTTACACTGGGTTGTAAACTAAGGAACGTAGAATGCGATTTATTGATGAAGCCGTCGTAACGGTAAAAGCAGGTGACGGTGGTAATGGAATCGCCAGCTTCCGCCGAGAAAAATATGTACCACGTGGTGGTCCTGACGGTGGCGATGGTGGTAGTGGCGGTGATGTCTATGTCATCGCTGACGACAACACAAACACGCTAGTCGACTATCGTTATACGCGCCGCTATGACGCGAAGCGCGGTGAAAACGGACAAAGTAAGAACTGCTCAGGAAAAGGGTCTGACGACATCTATCTACCAGTACCAATCGGTACTACTATTGTCGATACCGAAACAGATGAGGTGTTAGGAGATTTAATTGAGATTGGTCAAACATTGCTGGTTGCCAAAGGTGGCGATGGTGGTTTGGGTAACACTCATTTTAAGAGCTCGACCAATCAAGCACCACGAAAAGCGACATCTGGTTTTGAAGGTGAGTTAAAGATACTGAAGTTTGAGCTTAAAGTTGTCGCTGATGTTGGCTTGGTAGGCCTACCTAATGCTGGTAAGTCTACTTTTATTCGTCAAGTCTCTGCGGCCAAGCCTAAAGTTGCCGACTATCCATTTACCACATTGGTGCCAAACTTGGGCGTGGTTGATATTGGCCGTCATCGCTCGTTTGTCATGGCAGATATACCTGGTCTTATCGAGGGGGCGTCGGACGGTGCAGGACTTGGTATTCGTTTTTTAAAGCACGTTGCGCGTACTCGTCGTTTACTTCATTTGATCGACGTGAAGCCAGTTGATGGCAGTGATCCAGTAGAAAACGGCCGTGTTATTCTAAATGAACTTGAACGCTTCTCTCCTGAACTGGCCAATTTACCGCAAATACTAGTCTTGAACAAAGTAGACCAAGTTCCTGAAGATGAGTTAAATGCACTGTGCACGCATATCGTTGCAGAGCTAGGCTGGACAGGCATTGTTTTTCGAACAGCCACACTCACAGGCGAAGGCGTTGATGCAGTCAAATATCATTTGATGAATGAAATTGAGCGCGAACGTGAGCGTGAAGAAGAAGATCCTATTTTTGCAGAGGCGCAAAAAGAGCGTTTTGAGCGATTAGAAGAAGAAGTTCGACTTAATACTGAGGCTCAACGTGAGGCCTATCGTGCAGCGCGTAAAGCAGAACGTGAAGGCTTATTAGACGACAGCAGTTTTGACGATGATGATGACGATGATGGCGTCGAAGTAGCTTATGTTCCTTAAACTATTAAGCGTGAACTGATATACTTGATTCTAAATTAGTCCCTACAACCAAATTATTTGAGATATAGGAGTTTATATGGCAGATGGCATAGAGAATACGACTGAAGAAGCAAGGTTTGTTAAGCAGGATCGCAACTTTAATATTCAGCGGGTTATTGTCAAGATTGGCTCATCGTTATTGACAAATAATGGTCGAGGGTTAGATCGAACTGCCATTTACGGTTGGGCAAAGCAGATTGCTAAGCTCCACAAACAGGGCGTAGAAGTCCTGCTCGTGTCATCAGGTTCTGTGGCTGAAGGCGTGGTACGCATGAATCTCGAAGAGCGTCCAAAACAGCTCGCCGCACTACAGGCTTGTGCTTCTATTGGTCAAATGGGTTTGATTGAAACATGGTGGTCAGCACTTATTCAACATGGTATCCAAAGCTCTCAGTTATTACTGACTCATGATGATTTGGCCAACCGTAGCCGCTATTTAAATACCACAGGTGCATTAGAACAATTGTTAGACTGGGATGTGCTTCCTGTTATTAATGAAAATGACACCATTACCATTGATGAGATTAAATTTGGCGACAACGATACTTTGGGTGCCATGGCGGCAGCGATGGTTAACGCCGATTTATACATTATCCTAACGGATCAAAAAGGCGTATTCACAGACAATCCACGTGATAATCCTGATGCCAAAATGATCCGTCAAGAACGTGCGATGGCTGACTACTTATTCGATATTGCAGGGGATGGCGGTAAGCTTGGGCGTGGTGGTATGTTAACGAAGATACGTGCAGGTCGTCTGGCTGCTATGGGTGGTTGTCCAACTGTTATCGTGAGTGGTGCGATTGAAGATGTTATCACTCGCGTTGTGTCCGGTGAGGCCGTTGGTACGCTACTAACCACCAACGATAAAGACAAAATCATTGCTCGCAAGCAATGGCTGGCCGCACACATGCGTATGTCAGGCACCTTGATCGTTGATGATGGTGCTGCAAAAGCAATGGTCGAGCATCACAAAAGCTTGTTACCAGTTGGTGTGGTGGAGGTGCGTGGTGACTTTGATGAAGGAGACGTGGTTGAAGTCGTGCATCAAGACACAAGCGAGCGTATCGCTGTTGGTCAGGTCAACTTCTCATCTCGTGATGCTGCCCGTGTAGCGCGTGAACGTACTGAAAAGTTTGATAAGATCCTCGGTAGCAATGAAGAGCGTGTCGTGATGATACACAGGGACAATTTGGCAGTGACTGGATAGCTGGCAGTGACTGAATAGAAAATCAGATATAGGACAGTTTTCGATTTCTATAAAGCTGTCCTACCTCCTTGTTAGTTAATAAACTAACAAGGAGTACACAGGCGTTCTATTAGTACAGTATGTCGAGAGATCGCTAGTATTTTTTGGCGCTTAGTGATGATAGTATTCAAA